>USRS01000132.1 GCA_900557165.1 uncultured Clostridium sp. | reverse complement strand
GTATATGTAATTCCTTTTTCAGTTACGTTCTTAACATATTTATTTATAGATAATTTCTCAATTTCTTCACTTGAAAATATTTTTCACTCATAATAAAATCAACTCCTTTATAACTATTTTACATAAAAATAAATCCTATACAAGTAGACACGTTTTTTTTCGTGTCCACTGTATAAGATCCACTTTAATTGTACCATATATGTTTTTTATTATTCTATATTAAGCTAAATTTTTAATTTTACTACACTTCACAATTTTCTATTTGAATTATATAATCATTACAATGTTTGCAGATTATTATGCTAACTATATAACTATTATCTACTAAATTTGCTCTAGATAATTTATTAAATGATTTTCCTTCATAGTCTTTATCTATTGTACTTATAACATATTTTCCATCTTTTGTGTAAATATAAAAATGATATTCTAAGAATGGGAAGAATTTTGCTTTTTCTTTTATTCCTGTTAAACATTTTGTACAAGCTTCAATATAAAATTCTTCACTAAAATCAATTTCTTCTAAAGAATTATTTAATAATTCTAAAATAGTATTTTTATCAATATCTTTAACTGGTTTTTCATCATCATTTATTAATGTATCAAAATTTTCATCATTTAATATGTATTCTTTTTCATCAAAAGTAAATTTAAACATTCTGTCACCTCTTCTATTTCTTAAGCATAATATTATAACTCTTATTATAAATACGAATTTTTCAAATATCAAGGCTATAATACTATAAAATGCCAATAAGATTAACTTATTGACATTTTTATTTATTTTATGCTATTTCAGATTTAAAAGGTGTTGGGTCACTTAATGCATCTTTGTATTGCTCATTTGTAATATATCCTTGCTTATACATGTTATTTAAAACTACCGCTTGCCTTCTTTTAGCTGCATCATGTTGCATAAATTTAGCTGGATTATTTGTTATACCTGCAAGCATTGCACATTGGGCTAAGTTTAAATCCCTAACATCTTTTCCAAAATAAGTCCTAGCTGCATTAGCTACACCATAACTACCTTTCCCAAAATAAATATTATTTAAATATGCTCCTAATATTTCATCTTTGGTCATTATTTTATTCATCTGCATCGCATTATACATATCTGTAATTTTACGTTTCATTGTTTTATCTTCGCAAGTAAGTAAATTTTTAGATACTTGCATATCTATCGTACTGCCTCCTTGAGTAGAATCAGTTAATATATTATTCACCACTGATCTCGTCAAAGATCTAATATCCACTCCACCATGTTCATAAAATCTTTTGTCTTCCGTGGCTATTATGGCATTTTTTAAGTCTTTTGGAATCTCATCCACAGGTACTATATTTTCAGTTACATAACTATTATAAATTAAGTCTTTAGTTATTTTAGTACTTCCCTTTAGTGATATGAATACTGCAAGGGAAGCAACTATAGTTGCAACAAATATTACTGCCAATGATACACTTAAACTTCGTTTTATTAGTTGATGTCTTTTTCGTCTTTTTTTATCTCTTTTTTTATAATATATTTCTTTTTCTAACTCAAAATCTTCATCTATTTTTTTTCTATTAATTTTATTATTTTCTTGTTTATATCTAGATATGACTATATCACTATCTATTGAGTTTTTATGTGAATTGCTAGAATTAACTTTTCTTCGTCTTATTTTATTACTACTATCATAATAACTCATATATACCTCCTTATTATTAAATTAATTATACATGGTATATTAAAATAAATCAAAGTACAAAATTGTAATATTACAAAATATGTAGAATAAGGTATAAATAATTCGAGTTATTTTTAATTTATAAACATATTTTCTTTGTTATTTTTTCTTTTAAAGGATCACTTAAATTTTCAAATTCAGCATATATAGGTGATTTTTTATCATCTATTACTGCACATATTGTTATATTTTTCTTATCCCCACTAGATAATGTACCCACAAATCCTAAATAATTTTTTATTTTTTTAAAAAAGTACTTGCAAACTTTGTCGAATTTTGTTATTATAAGTATACAGTTATTTCCCCAATAACTGATTACTCCCCAAATAAAATATATTCCCTAATA
>USRS01000131.1 GCA_900557165.1 uncultured Clostridium sp. | reverse complement strand
CGTAATTGTTATATATTACGAACTTAATTATACTATAAATCACGAAGTTAGCTAACAAGGCCATTTAACTTAATACATCTATATTTTTTGTGGCAATAAGATCCACATTTAAATTTAAAATGTTATGTTTTACTATATCTCCTATTTTTATCGGAGCATCAACAGTGATATTTTTTATTTCATTCATTACTTCAAATATTTTATCTTTAGGTATACTACCATTTAATCTAACACTTACAATCTCTAAATCTCCATTTATAACTTTTACAGAAGATGATATATTTCTTTGAGGATTTGTCAGTTCTTGATTAACATATTCTTTTCCCTTTTTACAAGTGGCACCTTCAATATTTACAATTTTATCTTTATCTAACTCAACTTCTATCTCGCATCCATTGGGACAAATTATACAAGTAAAGATTTTCTTCATCTTATCACCACCTTTAAATCTTCTCTATCTTTTATATCATCTTTACTAATTTCAATTTGAATCATTTCTGCTGGTATGGCTTGTTTCATCTTTTTAGATTTTATAAGATTATCACCTTGATAAATTTTAATTAGGGCATTTTTTAAAGGCTTTCTTACTCTCATAGATAAAATAAAGTCCTGCTCCCCACTTATTTTTTGAGGAATAGTATGACCTATATTGCTATCTTTATTTAATTTAATTTCACAAGGAGCAAGTTTTTCTCCTTTTATATATTTTGCAACTTGCATAGCTAGTCTTTCTCCTTCTAGTGAGACAAAATCAACAAGGTCATGGACATGAAGTACATTACCTGCCACAAAAATACCTTCCACACTTGTTTGGTAATTTTCATCTATAATAGGTCCTTTTGTATTACTATCAAGTTCAACTCCCGCTTTTAAAGATAATTCATTTTCTGGAATTAAGCCCACAGATAAAATTAAAGTATCACAATCATAATCTTTTTCAGTTCCTTCAATTATTCTCATATTTTCATCTACTTGACTAACACTTATTCCTTCAAGTCTTGACTTACCTTTAATTTTAGTTACTGTATGACTTAGATGTAGGGGAATATTATAATCATTCAAACATTGCTGAATATTTCTAGGAAGTCCACTAGCATAAGGAAGTATTTCAAAAACACCTTTTACATTGGCACCCTCTAGTGTCATACGTCTTGCCATTATCAACCCTATATCTCCTGAGCCTAAAATAATTACATTTTTGCCCACCATAGTATTTTGCAAGTTTATATAAGATTGAGCCACACCTGCTGTATAAACACCTGCTGGTCTACTTCCTGGTATACTTATAGCTCCTCTAGTTCTCTCCCTACATCCCATGGCTAATACTACTGCTTTTGCTTTATATTTAAGCATTCCCTTTTTATTTATAGCTACAACTTCTTTATCATGTGTTAAATCAATAACTGTTGTATCACTTATATATTCAATATTATTTTTTATAACTTCATCTATAAACCTTTGGGCATATTCTGGACCACTTAAAGTTTCACCAAACCTAGTTAAACCAAATCCATCATGAATACATTGTCTAAGTATGCCACCCAATTTTTTCTCCCTTTCAATTATTACTATATCATCTATACCACATTCTTTTAATTTTACGGCAGCTGCCAAGCCAGCTGGTCCTCCGCCTATTATTACCACATCTTTTTCTATAATCACTATACTCTCACCTTCCCCACAAACATATTTGAGTTTTTTCTATTGTAGAGTATTTCTTCTTCTTTTTTATTTTTTATTTCTTTTATCAATTTAGTTATTCTAGTTTGACAATATCCACCTTGGCATCTTCCCATCATGGCACGAGTTCTATATTTAATTCCCGTAACAGTTTCTACTCCTAGGGGATTATTTATGGCAGCCAATATTTCAGCCTTTGTTATTGTTTCACATCTACAAATTATCTCTCCGTAGTTTTCATCTTTTTCTATTAATTTTTCTTGAATTTCTATTGGTTTATCTTTAAATGTTTCTATACCTTTTCTGTATTTATTAAAATATGGATTTTTTTCAAGATTTTCTTTTTGTGATAGTATACTTACTACATATTTTGCAATTGGCACTGCACTAGTAAGTCCTGGTGATTCTATTCCTGTTAAATTTATTAGATTTGTTATATCATCTCTTAGCTCTATTTTAAAATCATCATAACCACCCTTGTCTT
>USRS01000130.1 GCA_900557165.1 uncultured Clostridium sp. | reverse complement strand
GTAAGATTAGGATGCTTTGATGACTCATTAAGTATAAATGTTGACAATCCAATTTATTTTGAGAATATAAGATTCTTTTTCTTGCACGTTGAAAATAGGATATGCCATTGGCATTGGATAAGATTTTTTTTAATAATTATTTTTACCTTTACATGGTCCATTGGATATACGTCCTTCATTTATCCATGTAAAAAAGTTGGGTATCTCTTCTTTCCAATGTTCAAATGTCTTTATAACATTATTATTTGTTTTATATCCTTTTAAAATTCCTACAAAATATAATAAAATCAAATATTATTAATATACATATAGTATAAAATAATTTTTAATTGCAACTGTCATTAAAGAATCTTAATATTAATAATGAGGGATAGATAAATTTAATTTTTATTGGGAAGTAATATCAGGGGGAATGTCAATGATTCAAAGACTTAATAATACTTATCATAAAAAAGTTATTGAATACTTGTATAGAGAAAAAGAAGTTAATATTTTTCTAATCAGCGATATAGAACGATATGGATATGACAGCTATTTTTTTAGCATTTATGGCGGAATAAACAAAAAGGGAGAAATAGAAGGGCTTTTGCTTAAATGCTTCGAATTTATTATTTTTTATGCTTATGATGAATTTGATGTGGATGAATTTGCCTCTTTTATCAATGAAAGTGATTGTGAAGAAGTATGTGGTAAATCTGAAGTTTTAGAAAAATTAGAAAAAAAGATTGATCTAAAAAGATTTAGAAAGGTAAATATATTTAAATTATCAAAATTAAGTCAACTGCCAATATATAAAGAAGACAATATTAAATTAAAAAAAATAAGGTTTGGCAACTTAAATAAAATAGTTAGACTATATGAAGAAATAGATGAATTTGAAAATACAACGGTGGACAACATAAAAGCCAGTCTAAAAACAGGAAGAGGATATTGTGTAGAAAGGGATGGAAAAGTTGTATCCATGGCAAAGACCACATCTGAAAATAAAACTAATGCAATGATAATAGGGGTAGGAACTCATCCTAAATATAGAAATCGAAGTTATGCTAGTAAATGTCTAATAAAAATTTGCAATGAATTAATACAAGAAAGAAAAATACCATGCTTATTTTGTGATAATGAAAAGGCAAGTGAAATTTACGAAAAAGTAGGTTTTGAAAAAATAGGATATTGGAGTATATATAAAAAGTATCTATAAAATAAAGAAGATAATTTGAATTTTCAAGTTATCTTCTTTTTAATTTGGGTATAAATTTATTAAATTAAAGAATAAAAATAAAAAAATTTAATTCTGATAAAAATAGTCAGAAATAAATCTTGACAAATTTAGTAGGAAATAATAAAATGATATTAAAGTAATTCATACAAGTTTAGTAGGAATTATATTAGACACAGAGGGTGATAAAAAATGAAATTATCAACTAAAGGGAAGTATGGTCTAAAAGCGATATTTGAACTGTCTTTGCATGTAGACGAAGGGCCTATGTCTGTCAACATGATTGCTAGTAAACAAAATATACCAGAACAATACTTAGAACAAATATTTTCAAAAATGAAAAAAGCCAAACTAGTTACAAGTGTAAGAGGAGCACAAGGAGGATATTTGCTTAACGAAAAACCTCAAGATATTACAGTAGGAGATGTACTTACTGTATTAGAAGGTCCAGTATCCTTATCTCAATGTATAATAGACGAAGGTTGCTGTGAAAATTCTAATGACTGCTCTACTAAATTAGTTTGGGAAAAGTTAAAAAAGGGTATAGAAGATGTATTGAATTCAATTACCCTACAAGACATGATTGATGATTACAATAAGAAGAATAACATAAAAGAATTTGATATAACAAAATTAATGAATACTAAAAAATAGGAGATGACTATACAATGGAAAAAAGAAGATTATACATGGATTATTCAGCAACTACTCCAACTAAAAAAGAAGTTGTAGAAGAAATGATGCCATACTTTACTGAAACTTTTGGGAATGCATCAAGTTTCCACTTATTCGGTAGAGAAGCAAAAAAGGCTTTAGATATGTCAAGAAAAAGGGTAGCATCACTTGTTAATGCTGACCCAAATGAAATATACTTTACTAACGGTGGTAGCGAAAGTGATAACTGGGCTTTAGAAGGAACTGCTTTTGCAAGAAGAGATAAAGGTAACCACATAATAACAAGTAAAATAGAACATCATGCTATACTTCATACTTGTGAATACTTAG
>USRS01000129.1 GCA_900557165.1 uncultured Clostridium sp. | reverse complement strand
AAACATTAGTATTAGGTTCAGGACCTATAATTATAGGTCAAGCAGCGGAATTTGATTATTCAGGGACACAAGCTTGTGGAGCTTTAAAAGAAGAGGGAATAGAAGTAGTTCTTATAAATAGTAATCCTGCAACTATAATGACTGACAAAGAAGTTGCAGATAAAATATATATAGAGCCATTGACAATAGAAGCTATAGAAAAAGTAATAGAAAAAGAAAGACCAGATAGTTTACTTGCAGGTATGGGTGGTCAAACAGGACTTAACTTAGCTGTTCAATTAAGCGATGCTGGAATTTTAGATAAATATAATGTAAAAGTAATCGGAACATCTATAGAATCAATTAAAAAAGGTGAAGATAGAGATACTTTTAGAGAAACTATGAGACAAATAAATCAACCTGTTATAGAAAGTGATATAGTTACTAATTTAGAAGATGGTTTGATTTATGCGGATAAAATAGGTTATCCAGTTATAGTTAGACCAGCCTATACTTTAGGAGGAACTGGTGGAGGAATTGCTGAAAATAAAGAAGAATTGGTAGAAATATTAACTCATGGTTTACAATTAAGTCCAGTTACTCAAGTTCTTTTAGAAAAAAGTATAAAAGGATGGAAAGAAATAGAATATGAAGTAATGAGGGATAGCAAAGGTAACTGTATAACTGTATGTAATATGGAAAATGTGGATCCTGTGGGAGTTCATACAGGAGATAGTATAGTTGTGGCACCAAGTCAAACTTTAAGCGATGTGGAGTATCAATTACTTAGAACAGCTTCTATAGATATAATAAATGCCATAGAAGTTCAAGGGGGATGTAATGTTCAAATAGCTCTTCATCCAGATAGATTAGAATATGCCATAATAGAAATAAATCCTCGTGTAAGTAGATCTTCAGCTTTAGCATCTAAGGCTACTGGTTATCCAATAGCAAAAGTTGCAGCCAAAATAGCTTTAGGATATACGCTAGATGAAATAGAAAACTCTGTCACAAAGAAGACAAAAGCTTGTTTCGAACCCACATTAGACTATGTTGTAGTAAAAATACCAAAATGGCCTTTTGATAAATTTAAACAAGCAAATAGAGTTCTTGGAACAAAGATGATGGCTACAGGAGAAATAATGAGTATCGGCAGTAATTTTGAAGCAGCCCTATTAAAAGGAATAAGATCTCTTGAAATAGGAAAATATTCATTAATTCATAAACCATCACAAGAAAGAACAATAGAAGAGTTAAAAGAAAGAGTTGTTATGCCTGATGACGAAAGATTATTTGATTTATGTGAAATGATTAGAAGAGGCTACAGCTTAGATATGATAGAAAAAATAACAGGTGTAGATAAATGGTTCTTATATAAATTTAAATGGATAGTTGAACAAGAAGATAAACTTAAAACTATGAAAATAGAAGATTTAAATAAAGACTATTTATTACAATTAAAGAAAAAAGGATTTTCTGATAAAGGTATTGCAGATTTAATGAAAATAAATCCAGATAAGATTTATGAACTTAGATCTTTATATAATATAGACCCAGCTTATAAAATGGTTGATACATGCGGTGGAGAATTTGATGCTTTATCACCATATTATTATTCAACGTATGAGCAATATGATGAGGTAGTTGTTAGTGACAAAAGAAAAATAATAGTTCTTGGTTCAGGACCGATTAGAATTGGTCAAGGTATAGAATTTGATTATTGTTCAGTTCATTGTATAAAATCCCTTAGAAAAATGGGAATAGAAACAATAATAATAAATAATAACCCAGAAACAGTAAGTACAGATTTTGATATATCTGATAAATTATATTTTGAACCACTAACAGAAGAAGAAGTTTTAAATATAATAGAAAAAGAAAATCCAGAAGGTGTTATTTTACAATTTGGTGGTCAAACAGCTATTAAATTAGCTAAATTCTTAAATGAAAAAAATATACCTATATTAGGTACAGGTTTTGAAAATATAGATGCAGCAGAAGATAGAGAAAAGTTTGATGAGTTATTAGAAAAGCTTAATATAAATAGACCTAGAGGAATAGCAGTATGGTCTGTTGAGGAAGGTATTTCTCATGCTAAAGAAATAGGATATCCAGTACTTGTTAGACCTTCTTATGTACTAGGTGGTCAAGGTATGGAAATAACTTATGAAGAACACAAATTAGAAGCTTATCTAAAAAATGCATTTGAAAGAGATAGTAAAAATCCAGTATTGATAGATAAATATCTAGTTGGTAGAGAAA
>USRS01000128.1 GCA_900557165.1 uncultured Clostridium sp. | reverse complement strand
TAAATAAGGTTTTGCATCATCATGTTCATCATAACTAATAAATTGCTCTTTTATTAAATTATTTTGTGGTAATTCGTATAAATACCATTGTTTAAAACTCACCCAAAATCTATCTAAATTATTTTCCATATATACCCCCAATATATTTTGAAATTTAATCTGATAATGTAATTCTAGCACTCCTGTTTTATCATAACAATTAATAAAATTTTACGGTCTGCATGAAAATCCAATACCCAATGCCCCTGGTCCTGTATGACAAGTAACTCCAAATGATAAATAATCACACATTACTTCATGTCCCGGAAATGCTTCTTTAATATCTTGCACCCATCTTTGCGTTGTTTCATCATTGGCACTCGATGCAGCTAATAAGTGTATATCACCATTTTTAAATTCTTCTGAGTATTGCTCTGACAATATAGTTTTAATATCCTCAATCATTGTCTTTTTAGCTTTTTGAAGACCTCTACATTTTTTATATAATTCTAAGATTCCGATATCTAAAGATAAAATTGGTTTTATATTTAATATTTGTCCTGCTACAGCAGCACCTGATGATATTCTTCCGCCACGTCTTAAATATTTTAAATCATCTACAGCTATAAAAATCGCCATTTTTTGTTTAGCTTGTTCTAATTTCAATTTAATTTCATTAGCTGAAAGCCCTTCTTCTATCATTTCTAATGCATCTAATATTGATTGATGTAGTGGTGTTGATATTCTCCCATGATCCACAACATAAACTTTCTCTTTATATTTTTCCTCTTGTGCGAGCATTGCCGCAGTAGAATATGAACCACTTAATCCACTACTAAGAGGCATATATAAAATATTATCGTATTCTTCTAAAACACCATCCCATAAATTCATAACGTCTTCTGGTGATGGTTGCGATGTGCTAATATCTTCTTGGTTAATCAATTTTTCCATAAGTTCATTTCTAGTTATATTTTTCCCCTCATAATAACACTCTCCACCAATATAAAATGGCATAGGTAATATTTTTATACCTAATCTGTCTGCCTCATCTTGAGTAATACTGCTATGACTATCTGTTATAATTCCTATTCGACTCATTATTTTTCCTAACCCTCCTATTATATAAAACTATACCTATAAAATTTTATATGAATATGTCTATTTTAACATAGTGTTTCCTATTTTCTCATTTTTTACAAAACTAACTTAATTTATTTTCATATATTTAAAACTATGCATTGTCTAATATTTACAGAAAAATAATGTATTATACTATATTTTATTGTTTTATTAAAATATTTTTTTTATAAAAAAAGACCGTTACAAATTTTAATATGTAACAGTCAAATATTTTTATAATTTATTTAAATCAACTTTGAACATAGGTAATCTAAATTTAACTTATATCATTTTTCTAATTACTGCAAATAAACCACCTATAGATGCTATGATAACTCCTATATATCCTCCAACCCCTGCGTCAGAAGTTTTTGGAGTATCATTACTTTTTGGTTGCCCTATTAATAATTCATCTTCTTGATTATCTTTCTGTTCCTGATTATTATCTTGCTGGTAACTTTCAGCATAATCCTTTATCGGTGTTGTTTGACTATCGTCTACACCTTCGTCTTCATTTTCATCTATATCTTCTGAATTATCTTGACTTTCTTGATTATTATCTGATTGATAATCTTCAACATAATCATTTATTGGTATTATTTCACTATCGTCTATCTCTTCATTTTCATCTACATCTTCTAGATTATCATCTATATCATAATCTTCCTCTATATCTAAATTTCGTTCTTCAACTTGAGTTGGGTTTATTTCATTAGCAAATATTTGTGTAGCCCCAAGCGGAACCATACCTGTTGCTATAAATGCACTTAATACTAATATTTTTATTTTATTGTTCATATTTTACCTCCTAAATTCTACTTTTTTGTTTATCACTATCAATTAATTATTTGTTAATTTAATCAATTTATTAAGTTCTGCTTTGTCTATTTTTCCATATATATTTTGGTATGAATAAGAATATCCTTTATTGCTCCAAATTGCGTAATTTATACTATCCGCACTGTAGTATGAAATATTTACTCCTTGGATTGTTTCTGTTTTAAAAAATTTTCCATCAGGAATTCCGATTATATCTTTATCCCCTTTTGCTATATCAAATTCAGTACCATCTTTGTATATTATTCGTCCCTGTTTATCTCTATTTTTTTCTCCAATAACAAAATACTTATCAACTTCTTTATCTAAAACCGGAACAGTAAATCCTAAATCTGATTCCATTTTTTTGATTGAACTTACTTCCTTTAATAGATTTTTTTTTGAATCAGAACCTGATACTTTATTATTTTCATCATTCATAAATTCTTTTCCATCTTCTTTTAATACTATATTATCTAGAGTATTTGTTTTTTGATTGAAAAATACTACACCTATAGCTATAGCAATTATTGAAACTGAAGCAATACTTATAAATTTTTTATGATTTTTTTGTGCTATATT
>USRS01000127.1 GCA_900557165.1 uncultured Clostridium sp. | reverse complement strand
CCGGTAAACCATCCACACTAAATATTAAAACATCTTTTACACCTCTATTTTTTAGGTCAGTAAGTATGGAACACCAAAATTTAGATGTTTCACTTTCACATATCCATAGGCCTAAAATATCTTTAAATCCATCTTTATTGACACCTAAAATCATATAAACAGACTTATTTTTTATTTTAGAATCTTCTCTTACCTTGTAATGAATAGCATCCATAAATATAAATGGATAAACAGATTCAAGTGGTCTATTTTACGTTCTCTTTTGAATTTTTTAATTAAACATAAATAAAGACCTATCTATTTCTAGATAGGCTTTTATTTTAATCTTCAATATTTCTTCTTGGAATTTGATATTTAATGTCACTTTCAATTTGCTCTAATGTTCTTGCATTTTTGGGATCTACAAACATACAAGTATAGCCATCTTTTCCAGCTCTACCAGTTCTACCTATACGATGTATATAATCTTCACTAGTTTCAGGAATATCATAATTATAAATATGAGTAATTCCTGTAATATCAAGACCTCTTGAAGCCACATCAGTAGCAATTAAATATTGTATATCAGCTTTTCTAAAAGATTTCATTATTCTTTCACGTTTTGCTTGAGAAATATCACTATGTAATTTTTCACAGTTATATCCGTCAATTGACATAGCTTCTTCTAAGGCATCAACTCTTCTTTTTGTTCTACAGAATATGATTGCCATGAAAGGATTATCTTCATTTAAAACTTTGCATAAAGCATCTTTTTTGTGCCTATCAGTAGTTTCAACAACTTCTTGTCTAATAGTATCTAAAGTTATTTCTCTGCTTTTTATAGTTATTTCAGCAGGTTCTTTAGTATGTCTATAAGCTAGTTTTTTTACATCAGAATCCATAGTAGCTGAGAAACATAGAGTTTGACGTTTTTTATTAGTTTCTTTTATAATAGCTTCCATTTCATTTTTGAATCCCATTAAAAGCATTTGGTCAGCTTCATCAATTACAAGAGTTTTTAATTTGCTTAAATTTATTGAATCTCTATCTAAATGGTCTAAAAGTCTACCAGGAGTTGCTATTACTAAATGTATATTTCTTTTTAATTTGTTTAATTGAGATTTTATATCTTTTCCACCGTAAGCTGCCAATATATTTAAATTTTTAGTTTCATTTAATTTTTGTGCAGCTTCGCTTATTTGTATAGCGAGTTCTCTTGTTGGAGTAATAATAAGCCCCTGGATACTATTATCTTTAGGATTTATATTTTCAAACATTGGAAGTAAAAATGCAAAAGTTTTACCAGTTCCTGTTTGGGATTGTGCAATAATATCTTTTTTATTTATAATTAATGGAATAGCTTCTTCTTGTATAGGAGTAGGATTTTTTATTCCCATTTGATTTAGTGTATTAACTAAGTCATTACTTATACCTAATTGTTTAAAATTCATATTTATGACCTCTCTCTATAAATTTTCCTTATTATTAAATTATTTATCTAATTATAATATCACATAAACAAGATAAATCCTATGTGAATGTAAATTAATTATTATTATTTTATTATTTAAACAAGAAGATACTCCAAAATAATAGAATTATTAAATAATAATTTGAAAATTAATAAAAAAGGTTGAAAAATAGATAAATTTTTAGAAGAGATTTACTTGTAAATTACAAGGAATTTTATTGAAAATAAAGAAATTAATCTATATTAAAGTTATACTGCAAAAACTTTTGTATTTGGAAAAAATAAAGGATAGAGGTGTAGTTTATGGGATTATTTAAATCAAAAGCACAAGAAGAGTGGAAAGTTAATTATATAAGAGAATTTAATGAAATGAGAGATTCATACGAAGATAAATTATTAAAGAAACAAAAAGAAATAGAACTTTTAAAAAAAGAAATTGAGCAGTTAAAATCATTAAGAAACAATTTGAAACCAAAAGAAAAACAAATTAAAGATTCTGATATTGAATATATAAAGGAACTTAGAAATAAAGGACTTAGCTATAGAGAAATTTCAAAAAAAACTTCATGGAGTAAAGCTACAATTTGTAGAGTTTTAAATGGAATGTATGATTAATTAAGGATACATATTATGATTTTATATTTCAATATATTACTTATACTGTGTTATAATGGATACTATAACAGAGAAAATTGTGGGTGATATGTTTGAATGTAAAAGAAAATGCAGTTAGTTTAAGAAATAAAGAATATATTTTAGATTCCATCATTTTACTAGTTATAATACAAATAGCTAGGGTAATCATAAAATATATACTATTAAGCCAATTTAATTTAACTTTGGAAAATTTAAATATTATTAATATTATATCTATTATAATTGTGGGTGTAAGTTCAGCTTTTATTTTTAGAGGAAATGACTTATTTAATTCAGCAGGACAAAGATTAATAAAATTAAATAATAAATACATATATTTATAGTAATACTCTTATTTTATAAATTATAAATCTTAATTGAAATTAATTAAAAGAAATTAAATGCATATAGAATTAATTGAATTACAATTCAAATAATTGAGAAACACCAAAAATTCGCGGGAA
>USRS01000126.1 GCA_900557165.1 uncultured Clostridium sp. | reverse complement strand
GTTTTTGAACATTTCTAGCAAAATTATATCTAGAAGTAGGTGTTAATGCGGCGTCAGAAAATCCATCAGCTGCCCAACCTCCAATAGCAGCTATAACTTGAAGATCTGGATTTGAATTTCTTAAATTAACCATATTTTTTAAATAGGTAGGAGCTGGAACAACTAAATTCCCATTGGAATCAATTTCTACAAAGGCATAAGTTATAGCATCTAAATATTGTGGATCTAAATTACTAGGATTACCTAAAACATATTCCATTACAATAGGTGCTAAATTAGGGCAATTTGGATTTTGAGTAGATGGTTGCAACTCTTTATCTATTGGAGGTCTATTTAAACTTTGTGTTTTTGTAAGGGCTTTTTTAGAAGAGTTTATTCTTTTTTTACACTTATTGCATTCATCTTCAATAAAGCAAATATACCAGTCTAAACACTTATATTCTTTGTTACATTTTTTTATTCGACCTTGTAACTCTTTAAAAGTTTTTGGTGGTGGAAGTAATACAGGAGTGCCAGGTAACCAATTGGCAGGTGTAACCACATTACATTTGTCTACTGTTTGTAGAGAATCTATTATTCTTAGTATTTCTGGTATATTTCTACCTGTAGAAAGAGGATAATAAAGTATGGTTCTTAAAATTTGTTTATCATCAATTATAAATACAGTTCTAACGGTAGATGTATTGCTCATAGGAGCAGAAATCATTCCATATAAATTTGCTATTTTCATATCTCTATCTTCTATAATTGGAAATGGTATATTTACTCCTGTTAGTTGTAAAATATTATATATCCATGCTAAATGAGAAGCATTGCTGTCTACACTAAGGCCTAATAGCTGAGTATTTCTTTTTTTAAATTCTGAAGCTAAGCTTGCGAAAGCCAAAAACTCAGTAGTACATACTGGTGTAAAATCACCAGGATGGGAAAATAATACTATCCATTTGCCACAATAATCAGAAAGTTTTATAGGTCCCATAGTACTATTTGATTTAAAATCAGGGGCTTTTTCTCCTAAGTTTGGAAGACATGTCATAAAAATCACCTCGTTTAAAAGAATTATATATCTATTTATTTTATTATTTTTGAATATTTAATGTTACAAGTTTGAAATATTTATAAAAATTAAGGTTATGCACCATAATATTAACTTTTATAAAGTAAGAAAATATTTTTTTTCTACAATATATGTTATAAACATTGCTAAATTTGTATAAGTTTGCTATTATTATAAGTATAATGTAATTTTTATAATATATATAAGAAGTTGAGGTGAGGAGCATGGGGAAAAAAATTAGGAGATTAATTTTGAACACATTAGATATAATTGACTATTTAAAAGGTGTTATAAGTAGAATAATTAAAACTTTAGTACAGTCTACAGTTATTTGCTTTCCATTAGTTATAACATTTATGTTGATAAATTCATTTTTAGGAACATATATTAGGTTTGGTTTTTACTTAAAATTAGCAATAATTTTAACATTAGTAGTAGCACTTATATTATGTGGATTAAGATACAAGGCTATTTTTATAAAACATGCCAAGGTCTCTAAGAAAACTGTTCCTGCTAAGACAAATAAAAAACCACAAAAAACTATTCATAGAAAAAGAATTTCTTAGATAGGAAATTTTATTAAACCGCAATTTATATAAAATAAATTTGCGGTTTTTTTAATTTTATAAACATATTATTTTAATAAGAATTTAAATATGGAGGAATTTTTTTATGAAATTTTATGTTTTTGATAAAAGTGTAGTTGGATATAAAAATATAATTAAAAATAAATCTTCTCAAGATTATTTAAAAGTTGAAAAATTACAAGATGGATTGATTTGTACTATTGGTGATGGTCATAGTAGTGATTTTTTTACGAAAAGTGGGAAGGGTGCTAAATTTGCTTGTGAGGTAACTGTAGACACTTTTAAAAAATATATAAATGAAGATATAAATAATATGAAAAATTTACTTGATAATAAGATTTTACAAAAGGAAATTTATGATAAGTGGAAAAGTAAAGTTGATTTAGATATTCAAAAAAGTCTTCCAAGAGCATTTAAATACAATTATTTAAAATATGGAACAACTTTATTAGGTGTTTTAATAAAGGCGGATTTTATTTTATATATAAAATTAGGCGATGGAGATATTTTATTAAAAAAGAATGAAGAAATAGAAAGAGCACTTTTATTTAGAAACAACAGTATAGTTGATTCCTTGGTTGAAGATAAGTCTTATGAAAAAATGATATTTAAAATTGAAAAAAATAATAAAGATATCAGTGATGTAATTATTTTTTCTGATGGATTTGAAAATAGTTTTAATTATTATAACCAAATGATAGATAGCTTAAATAATACAATAAGAGAATATAAGAAAAATGTTTTTTCAAAATATAGATTGGAAAAAACATATGATATTTATTTAAATAAATTAAGTAAAAATAAGAGTTTTGATGATATAAGTATAATTTTTGTAAATATATTGTAGTAATTATTAACTTAATTATATTATTAAAGTATGGTAATCTATTATTGAGGTATTTTAGGAAAAATGAAAATAAAATCCATTTATGTTATAATTAAGAGAAGTTTAAGGAAAT
>USRS01000125.1 GCA_900557165.1 uncultured Clostridium sp. | reverse complement strand
TCAAAGAAATGATTAGTAGTAAGGAATTGCAAGAAGGATATTTTTTAATGTCAGAAAGAGATATTTGTAAAATTCAAAATATAAGTAGAATGACTGTTAACAAAGCAATTATATCCTTAGTTAATGAAGGCATTCTAGAAAGACGTCAAGGTAAGGGTACTTTTGTTTCATACAAAAAACAAAAGCTTACTTACGAAAAAATGCAGGGTTTTACAGAAATTGCAGAAAATAAAAAACTTAATGTAAAAAATAAAATATTACAATTTAAACTTGAAACAGCTAATAAAAAAGTTAAAGAATATCTCAACCTAGATGATGATAATTCTTTAGTTTTTCAAATTGAGAGAATTAGGTATATTGATGATGAACCAACTATCTTAGAAAAAATATATATTCCTGAGCATATGTGTCCAACTTTAAACAAGGAACTAGTAGAAAATAACTCTATATACAAACTTTATCGTAAAAAATACTTTCATAAAACACAAAGGGCAAAACAAGTCATAAATCCAGTTATACTTAATAAATCTCAAGCAAAAACTCTAAATGTGGATTTAAACACCTTGGCATTAAAAATTGATAGAGTTGTCTTTACTGATAAAAATGAAATTTTAGAGTATACCAGCTCTTTATTTATTACTGATAAACATCAATACGAAATAATTTTAAATGAAGATTAAGTATGGGGGAAAAATTATGAAAGCAATAATTAATGGTAAGATCTTAACAAAAGATAAAATACTTGAAAATAAAGTACTTTTATTTGATAAAGAAATAGTTGATATTTGTGATGAAATTGATAATGAAAATGTAGAAATTATAGATGCTAAAAATCTTTATATTTCACCAGGTTTAATAGATATACATATTCATGGTAGTAATAACTACGATACTATGGATAAAACTGATATAGCCGTAGAAGAAATTGGGAAAAGCATAGCAAAAACAGGGGTTACATCTTTTTTACCAACAACTATGACCATGTCTAAAGATAATATTTATAATGCACTTGATAATATTAGGCACTCTATGAATAAAAATTATGGTGGTGCTCAAGTACTAGGTGCCCATTTAGAAGGTCCATTTATAAACAGTAAATATAAAGGTGCTCAAAGTGATAAATACATACTTCAACCTAATTTTTCTTTCATAAAAAATTACACTGATGTAATAAAAATAATATCTTATTCACCTGAAACTGATGTAAATTTACAATTTACAAAAAAAATAAAAGAAAATAGTAATATAATTTTATCCATAGCACATACAAATGCCACTTATGATGAATCTATACGTGCCATAGAAAATGGTGTTTCACATATTACTCATTTATTTAATGCTATGACTCCTCTTAATCATAGAGAGTTGGGAGTAGTTGGAGCTGCCTTAACTTCTAATGTTTACTGTGAAATAATTTGCGATAATATTCATATTAATTCAAATTTATATCAATTTGTATTAAAAAATAAAGGCAAAGACAAAGTTATATTGATAACAGATTCTATGAGAGCTGGCTGTATGCCAAATGGTAAATATGATTTAGGTGGTCAAGAAGTTTTTGTTAATAACGGAGTAGCCAGACTTTCATCTGGAAACTTAGCTGGCAGTGTCTTAACTTTAAACAAAGCTGTTTATAATTTCATGAAAAATACAAATTTAACTATAAATGAAGCTATCAATCTGGCTTCTATAAATCCAGCTAAATCCATAAATATATCTGATACTAAAGGTAGCTTAGAAATAAATAAAGATGCCGATATATCATTATTTGATGAAGAAATGAATTGCTATATGAGCATTTTAAGGGGAGAAATTATTTATAATAATTTAACTAAATAATTATTTAAATAAATTACTGAATATATTATAAAATTTTGGAGGATTATATTATGAGAATAATAGTTTGCGAAAACTACCAATCACTAAGTAAAAAAGCTGCACAAATAATAGGAAGTCAAATGATATTAAAGCCAAATTCTGTTCTTGGCCTTGCTACTGGCAGTACTCCTATTGGAATGTATAAAAATTTAATAAAAATGTATGAAGAAGGATTAATTGATTTTTCTAAAATTACAACATTTAATTTAGATGAATATTATAATTTACCTGCTGAAAACAATCAAAGTTATCATTATTTTATGTATGATAATTTATTTAATCACATAAATATTAATAAGGAAAATGTTCATATTCCAAATGGAATGGCTCAAGATATTGATAATGAATGTTTACATTATGATAAAATGATTGATAATAGTAGTGGTATAGATATACAAGTACTTGGTATAGGAAATAATGCTCATATCGGTTTTAATGAACCTACTATAAACTTTAATAAAGGAACTCATGTAGTAACTTTAGATGAATCTACAAGAAAAGCAAATGCTAGATTTTTCTCTTCTTTAGAAGAAGTTCCAACTAAAGCTATCACTATGGGTACTGGTTCTATTTTTAAAAGTAAAAAAATATTACTTTTAGCTAGTGGAAAAAATAAAGCTGAAGCAATTTATAACACTGTTCATGGCAAAGTAACACCTGAAGTTCCATCTTCTATTTTACAATTCCACCAAGATGTAATTTTAATTTTAGATAAAGAAGCTGCTTCTCTTTTAAGTAAGGATGACTATGAAGTAGTTCAAGAAGTTTCAAAAGTAAAATAAAGACTTACTTTAATTATAGCTCAATAAAAAACTTAAAGTAAAAAGCTATGAATTATAGAGAACGTAAAATATTTTGTGCTTATGAAAATAAATACTCCTTTATGGCAATGAT
>USRS01000124.1 GCA_900557165.1 uncultured Clostridium sp. | reverse complement strand
CAAACTATTTTTTTATAAAAAAAATGGATCCACTGCTCCATAAATAAATAATCCCCCTAAAATATAAAGAGTATTTTTAATATCAATTTGTAAACATCAATCAAAAAAAATTTTTTCAAAAGGGGTTGGGCAGTGCTCCCAATAAATAAATTTAAAATTAAGATTTACTTAATTTTAAATTTATAGGAAGTGTGTACCCACTTCCTATACTTGCTATTATTCTAAACATTCCCCAAACTAATGATTTAAATTTTAGATTCATTAAAAAATACTCTTTGAATATCACCTTTAAATAAAATAAGACAACAATGTCTAACTTATATAAAAGTTGCACTCCCACAAGTACATTCTATAAATTCTTTACAGTTCTAAAAAACTAACAGTCATTACCGAGCCGTTTGGGGTGACCTCAAACCCTATCAAAACTACCTAAAATGTAAATAATAAAAAAATACAAAATAAAATCTCCCAGAAGCTAGAAAATAACTAGGGGTAGACACCCCAGAAAGAGGGGAGCACTTATAAGCTCCTCCATATAGCTCTTAAAAAATTTTGCACCTTTTTTTATTCTCAACTTTTCTTATAACAATATTGAATTAATTTTTAGATTGTTTTATAATACAAAAAGAGCAAAAATTATATTAATCCTTGCTCTTTTAAGAATTTAACGTCACTTATACAAGTACGTTTAGATATATTCAGCATTAAATATATATCTTTCTGCTTAAAGCCTTGTTGTAGCAAGGCTTTAATTTTTTGCCTTCTTTGTAATATCTTTTCTTTTTCTGTTGCTTTCCCATCTGATTTTAGCTTTTCTTTATACTTTTTCTTTCTCTCATTACTATTACGTTTATAATAATCTTTATTCCATTCTTCTTGTGTTTTAATCTTAAAAATACTTTCTAGCCCTAATTTCTCACATAACTCATAATCAATTTCTATTGAGCTACTATCGTTGAAAAATCTTAGCATAGTTTCATTCTTATAAAGATACTGTCTATAGTTTACAACCCTTGTAGCACTTTCTATAATGTGTGGTCTTAGTGGCTCATTAAAATTATTATTAAACTTTAACATTTCTTCTCTTGCAAACTCGTAATCTTCTGCTTTAAGCTCTCCATTTTGATATTTTAATTTTATTAATGTGTAATTCCTATACTGAAAGCATAATCTTGCTCTAAGCTCTATTATCCCCATACTATTTAAATAACTCTGTATTTTTTCTAAATCCCTTAACCTGTTGCAATTGAAAGCATAAACATTATGTAGCTTAACAACCTTTTTAGGAGCTTGTACACGCCCTTTACGTTTCTTATACCACTTTGGTAATTCATCTAGCCATAACTCTTGTAGTTCACTTAAAGTATATCTTACTGATTCATCATAAGAATATATTTTCACTTTTACTCCATTTTTAGTATTTATACTTCCTGGTATCCTAAAATAACTTTCTAAATTCTGCTTTTCAGCTCCAAGCTCTTTTAATTCTTGTGCAAATACTTCTGATATTCTTCTAGCAAGGGTTACTACATTATCTCTAAACTTAGGTACATAGCACGTTTCAATGCTATATATAAGTCTTAATTGATTACCATACTCTACAAAATTAGGCGTTGGTACTCTTCTTTCAAAAAAGTCCATTTCTAACAATTTAATCACTTGATATGGATCTAGCTCTTTAAGCTCTTTAATATTTTTATAATCAATATCAACTGGAATTGCATTAATACAAAATAAATTACTTCTAGTTGCTTTATCCATAGTTCTAAATGGATTTAAACTAAATAATATATCTTCTTTCCCAAATGAATTAACTACTTTATTTAATTTTATTGGGTCTTTTAATGAATTTATTGGATATGATTTATTTTTACCAGTTATCTTATTTAAAACTCTTACAAAACATTCATCATTATTAAAATAAATATATTGCAATATCTCTGAACACTCTTGTATCTCTGATTTGGTATATATCTCTGTTTGTCGTGCTGCCTGTCCCATCACTTCACCTCCTTTATTCGACACCTAATTATATCATACTTTTCTATATTTACTAAAATCTATAACTTTCCCCATTTCATTTTTAATTTCTTTATTTCTACTAAAATTTTCTCCTATTCCATTAATTTTTTCCTTTTCTCTTTTCTTTTTTAATCGCTCTTTAAACGCATTTATTGCTCTTTCTACAATTTCATCACTTAACTCTATGTACTCAAATGTTTGCTTATCTAAATATTCATAACTCCCATTTTCCCCTCCTAAAACATATTCTACATAATCCTCCAACAATTCTTCATCTGACATTCTTTTATCATAATATCTTAAATAATGATTTATACTCCCACTAATTTTTACCCATAACTTTTTTTCGTCCATATTCTCCCTCCATATATTTATTTTTTATTTTATATTAACTCATTTTTTTTATTTTTTTCAAATTTTAATGTTTACTATTTCCCTATTTATTTGCTCTATATTTTATATAAGGAGGTGTATGTTTTATGGATTCAGAGTTATTTAACTTTCTAACAACTCAAGGTATTTTTGCTTTGTTATTTGGCTATTTATTGCTATATATTTTAAAACAAAATCAAATTAGAGAAGAAAATTATCAAAAAATAATTCAACAATTAAATGAAGTTCTTCCAACTATAAAAAATGATTTAGAAGACATAAAAAAGCAGATATTAAAAAATTAATATCTGCTTTTTATTATGTTAAGTATACCTTTTTCAATTTACTTATAGCTCTATTCTTAACTTGATTTATTGCTTGTCTTGACTTTCCAGTCTTTTTAGCAACCTCTGAAACACTATCTCCATTAAGAACAACTCTCTTTATTATACTTTTCTCATAACTATTTAAATTCTTAATAGCATCTAAAACTTCAATATTACTTTCTATAAGATTATGACCCCATACTATCTCTTCATAATTATAATCCTGATTACTTTTTTCTCTATCATTTTTTTTTGATAGTCTAATATACTCATTTTTTAATGATTTAGAAAAATAAGATAATACTTGTTTATCTTCATAATTAATAATTGTTAACTCATCTATATTATTTATAAGTTTTATTAAAAAAACATATA
>USRS01000123.1 GCA_900557165.1 uncultured Clostridium sp. | reverse complement strand
AAATAACGTGATTATGAAAGGATGAATACAATGGCTATAAATTATGCAAGCAAGTATGCTCAAAAAATTGATGAATACATAAAAAATAATAAAGAGAGCTTGCTAGCAGATACTCAAGTAAAATCAAGCTTTGTTAAACAAAGTGAAAATGAATTTATTGTTAACTTAAGAGTTATTGAAAATCAAAGTAATTTAATAGATTTAAATTTAAATGTATCATCTGAAAAGCAAGCAAGACAAATTTGCAACAATTGGAATAATAACGCTTCTAATATGTATGCAGAAGTAATTAATTTATTAATAAGGGATATTCACTAGAACCTACATACAAATTATTGTTGTAGGTTCTTTTCCTACTTTTATTACTTTTATTAATTGATTTGTAGATGTGTCATATACTTTTAGAGAATTGTTTTGAGTATCTGATATGAATAGTCTTTCTTCATCTGGAGAAATTTCTAGCCCTTGTGGTATTCCTTCAATATCAATACTTCCAATATATTTACTTTGATTATAATCTATCATTTTTACATTTTTATATCCTAAATCTGCTATATAAACTTTTTTATCTTTATAATTAAATGATATTTGTACTGGTAATAAAAATTCATCAAAAACCTTTTTTGTATTTAGTAATTCTTCATCGATAATAACTACATTTCCATCTAAGGTAGATACGTAAATTTCACTTTTATATTTGTCTAATTGTACATGCCATGCTTTAAAATCAATATCTATCTTTTTTTCTATAACTTTATTAATAATATCAATACATGTTATAGAGTCCATACATGGTACATATAATTTTTTTCTAGGCAAGTCAAAACAAAAACCATGTGGCATATCATCCACACTAATCATTCCTATGGGATCTAGAGTATTTTTGTCCATAAAATAAATACTATTAGAGTCTTCATTGGCAATAAATATTTCTTCTTTATACATGGCTATTTGACTTAAACTACCTCCAATAGATGATGAGTCAATTATTTTTTCACTGTTCATATCTAAAATATATAAAATTCCGTTGCTAGAGCTTGGCAGATACATTTTTTTCGTTTCTTTATCTATGCAGAAATGGTGAGGATAAATATTTTCATCCAACTTAATTTCATTTTCCAAAGTAAGTGAATCATAATCTATTATACTTATACTTTTTGATAGATAATTTGAAACGTACACCTTCATAAGTTTCCCTCCCTTCTATTTTTATTCTTCCACTTCATACTATAATAATATATTAATTTATTTGGATAATTATTCTATTATTTAGTTGCTTTATATTCTTTATATTGTTATTATATTCATTATAATATTTGAATTTAAGGAGATTACACCTATGAAAATTGAATTTAAAACTAGCGATGTTTGCTGCCGTCAAATAACTTTAGAAGTTGATGAAAACAACATAATAACAGAAGCTAACTTCGAAGGTGGATGTAATGGTAACCTTGGTGGTATAAGCAGATTAATAGTTGGGCAAGATGCTAAAGAAGTTGCTGAAAAATTAAAAGGAACTACTTGTCGTTCTAAAGACACTTCATGTCCAGACCAATTAGCTAAAGCTATAGCTGAGTCATTATAATAAAAAAGGTGGTAATCATGCCACCTTTTTTACTTTATTTAACTAATTGTCTCACATGTCCTATCATATATAATGAACCTGCTGAAATTATTATATCATCATCTTTTGCATTTTCTAATGTATATTTAACTGCATCTTCAATTTTAGGAATTGCTGTTACATCAGAAACATATTTTTCAATTTTCTCTTTTAATTCATCACAACTTATAGCTCTATCACTATCTGGTGTAGTTGTAATAACTTTATCAAATTTATCCATAAGAATTTCAAGGACACTGTCAATATCTTTATCCTTTAACATACCTATTAAAAGTGTCATTTTTTTCCCTTTGAAATTTTTTTCAAGTGCTTTAGATAAGGATCTAGCTCCATCTTCATTATGAGCCCCATCTATTATCAATGTAGGACAATCTTTAATTTTTTCTATTCTTCCTGGCCATCTAGTATTTAAAAATGCCCTTTTTATAGCTTCATCGCTTATTTCAATATGCCTTTCATCTCTTAGTACTTTTATTACTGTTAATGCAAGTACTGCATTATTTACTTGATGTTCTCCTATTAATTTTATCTCCATATTTTCAAATTTTTCATCTAATATGGTACAATCAAAAATTTGAGAGTTTATATCAGATTTTTTAACTTCTAAATGTTTGAAATCAGCTTCTATGTACTTAGTATTTTTTTCTTTACATACATCTTTAATTACTTCTTCTGCTTCCTTTTTTTGTTTATAAACAACAGCTATACTATTTTCTTTTATTATTCCAGCTTTTTCATAAGCTATTTTTCCTAAAGTATCTCCAAGAACTCCTATATGATCTAAACTAAGAGAAACTATTACGCTGGCAAGGGGTGATTTAATTACATTTGTCGCATCATATCTTCCACCTAGTCCTACTTCAAGTACTACATAATCTGCATCTTGCTCCCAGTAATAGTAAAATGCCATAGCTGTTTCTATTTCAAATTCTGTTGGATAGGCATATCCCTCAGATGCCATTTGTTCTATTTTTTCTTTCATTATAGTGATTATTCTAGCCACATCTTCTTCAGGTATATTTTCTCCATTAAGCCTAATTCTTTCTGTGAAAGTTTCTAAGTATGGTGATGTGTATAGACCAACTTTATATCCTTGTTCCTTTAATGTGTTAGAAATAAAAGAACATACAGAACCTTTTCCATTTGTTCCTGCCACATGAACAAATTTTAACTTGTCCTGTGGGTTTCCTAATAATTCTAATAATTTAAAGGAATTTTCTAGTCCCAATCTCATTCCAAATTTATGTGATTTTTCGATAAACTCTAGTGCCTCTTGGTAATTCATTTTTAATCCTCCTCGACGATGTTTAAGTATTTATAATAAATTTTTGTTTATTTTTTCAAAAATTAAATATCTATAGTTAATTATAATACATTTTTATATTTACCACACAATTTGATAAAAAATAAAAAACTCTATTTTCCTTTGTAAGCATACCTTAATTCAAAACTAATACTCTATAAATCGAGTAGGAGCTAAATAATTATTTTATTTAGCGTCCTCTCACACCACCGTGCGTACCGTTCGGTACACGGCGGTTCATTAGGTTCCATGCACTTTTAAATATCTCTTGGATATGCTCATATATCCTAATTCTTCTAGGTATTTATTTGTAAGTGTTTTTGAAAGAAT
>USRS01000122.1 GCA_900557165.1 uncultured Clostridium sp. | reverse complement strand
TTTAATTTCTTACACCCATTTTTAAAAATTATGAATAATTTAATAGCTGGTCTTTTAATACATTTTTTATCATACCAAATTTATTAAATTTTTATATATTTATTTTAACATTATATTTTTCTAGAGCATCTTGCAATAGTGTATTTTGTTTTGTACTTTCTAAGCTCTCTATAAGAGAATCTTTTTCATCATCAAAATTGCTATATTGCTCTCCAGTTTTTTTAATTATATGATATCCATAATTAGTTTCAACTACCTCAGGATATATTTCTCCATTTTCTAATGAAAATGCAGCTTTTTCAAAGTTTTCATCCATTGTTCCTTCACCAAAATAGCCTAAATCTCCACCCTTACTTGCAGTATAACTATCATCAGAATATTCTAAAGCTAAATCATCAAAACTTTCACCATTTTTGACTCTTTTTAATATTTTTTCTGCTAATTTTTTATTTTCAGCTTTTTTCTCGTCACTTAGTTCCTTACCATCTTCATCATATTTAGTAATCAATATATGAGATGCTCTTATTTGGAAGAAGTCCTCTTTGTTATTGTTATAGTAATTCTTAGCTTCATCTTCACTTACCTCAGAATTATCTTGTAAATATGTTGTAGCTATTAATTCCTTTTTTAAACTTGTTTTTACATAATCTTTTGTTAAATTAAACTTATTTAAAAATTCATCTTCTGTTAAATTAAAAGTCGATTCTATAGATGACATAGTTTTAGAATAATTTTCATCAACTTCATCATCTGTAACTTTTATGCCACTATCAACTGCGGCTTTATATAAAGCTTCTAAATTTGTCATGTAATTTAAAGTATTTGTTTCTTGTGTTTCAATTTCTTCATTTGATAATTTCTTTAATCCTTGCATATAAAAATAAGGTTCCATTCTTTTACTTAAATCGTCTCCTGTAATTTTTACATCTTCTACAGTTGCTAAAACTTGTGATTTTGAATAATTTTTATGAGTTGCTGGTAAAGTTCTTCCATATTCTTCTCCTATATAAAAACCTCCACCAATTCCTATAATTGTAACTAATACTAAAGATGCTATAATTTTACTTCCTTTTAAAAATTTAAGTTTATCTTTCTTTATTTTATTTTCATTTATCTGAATTTTTTACAGTATTTGCCTCTATAATTTGATTGTTATCTAGACATTCATTTTCTCTATTGTGTGTATCTTGAGACATCTTGTTCCTCCTAAACTTTCTTGTTATTTATATTTTACAATATATAATAAACTTTGTGTGAATAGCAATAGAAAGTAATATGAAATTTTTATGAATTATAAAATAAACTTATAACCTTTATATTAATATAATTTCAACTTTATCACCTACAACTAATTTAGGTGTTCCTGCATTAATATCAACAAAACAATTGCATCCTATCATAGATTGTAATGATTTTGACGAAAAATTACATTTTGGCAATGTTATTTTTTCATCATCTTCTAAAACTTTTGCATTTATAACTTCACAACCATAATCTAATAATCTAGCACAAATTATCATTCGATTACTATCATATATCTTATAGCCTCATTTTCTTTAAGTTCTATATTTGTATGTTCTCCTGCAAAAACTTCATCAACCACTTTTAATATTTGGGGATTTTCTTTACTTGCATTAATTGTATCTTTTGCTATTAATGCATATCCATCTAGTAAAGATCTGTCAAAAGGAGGTTGATTAATAGGAGCATATATATATTCTCCTAATATTCTTTCTCTCGCATCTTCAATTTTTATTTTTTATACCTCTTCTATTTTACTAATATAATCACAAATTTTTTGTATAGCCATCTCAAGATCTATACTTTCCATTTATTCTCCCCCTCAATAAATTTTAAATTTATAACTATAAGTAAATATTTTTTTGTTTATTCTTATCTAAAATAAATCCCACCCAAATTATATATTTCCTACTATATTTAAATTCATTTTTATCCTTAATTTCACCTCTATAAATTATCATATTTAAAAAGAAGCCCCCTTTACGGACTTCTTATTTAGCAAAAATATAATGAAAATATTGTATCTTAAATATATAAATTAGTCTAAATTAATATCACATAATTTTAGAGTCAATTTGATTTTCACCTTCACCATAGTATTTTAAAGGTTTTAGTGCAGGTCCATTTAAAATGTCACCCTTATAATTAAATCTACTTCCGTGACATGGACAATCCCAAAATTTTTCAGCACTATTAAATCTAAGTTCACATCCTAAATGGGTACAGGTAATATCTACCACATATAAATAACCTTTCTTATCTCTATAAGCACCATATCTTTCACCATTTATATTTATATTTACAATTTTCCATTCACCTTTTTGAGGTAAATTATCATCACCTGAATTTATTTTACCTTTTATATAATTATACGCCATTTCAACACTATTTTTTATAATCTTTCCATTAATATAACTTTTGGCACGACTTGGATTATATAATTCTTCATATTCAGACGAATTTTTAGTAATTAAATCCTTAATTATTATAGCTGCTATACTACCATTACTTAATCCCCATTTATTTGTTCCTGTAACTATATAAATATTGTTTTGTTTCGAATTGTTTTTCCTATATATGGTATTTCATCGAAAGTCAAATAGTCTTGAGCAGACCATTTTGCTATAACTTCTCCTATTATTAAGTACTTTTCTCCATATTCATCTTCATAGTTTCTAAATGTTGTCGTTGATTCTTCCACACTAATATAATTTCCACTTAAGATCTCTTCTTTTAATCTTGCACATATTAAATAAGACCTAGATGCTTCTTCTTTGGCAAAATAAAATCTAAGACCATCATACCAAGGATTACTAGATGCTAAAATTAAATTATTACATTCTATTGAATATCCTTTATATACTGTATATAATTTTCATCTAAAGTATAGACAAAACTATCCACTTTCTTTAAGTCACAAGATATATTATATTCATTTATAATGTCTTCTACTAATTTCATACCTTTATCATTGGCATCACAATACATTCTTGCTTTTTGTGGCGAATGTTTTTTACTTATCGTATTGTAAATTAATCCATGTTGGCATGTCACTTTACCTGTATTTCTACCAGAAGAACCCCCACCCAACCTTATTAGCATCAACAATAATTACATTTTTATTTTCTTTTGCAAGAAGATAAGCTGTTGTAAGACCTACTATACTACTTCCTATTATTAAGCAATCTGTTTTTCATTTTTATCTAAAGTTTCATAAGTATTATTTTTTGATGATAAAATCCAATAAGAATCTTTCATTTTTTCTTCTTTTCTTATGTAATAATATTTATTATTTGTATATTTTCAATAAAATATTTTAAGTAAATTATCTTTTTTATATACATCTATTTTAGATTGTTGATTTTCAAAATTTAATAATTTATAATATAAGTAGGAAATTGGTATATACCAATAGGTATATACCATAGAAGGGATAAATTATGAAATTAGTAGATAAAAATTCACAAATACCTCTTTATACACAGCTTGCTG
>USRS01000121.1 GCA_900557165.1 uncultured Clostridium sp. | reverse complement strand
TCTTCTTATGTAGGTAATTTAGTAAAAATAGCTGGTGGTAACAATATTTTTGAAAGTGACAGTTCATCTTTCATACAAGTAAATATGGAAGAAATAATAAAAAGAAATCCAGATAAAATTCTTATAATGACTCATGCAGTGCCTGAAGAAGCTAAGAAAACTGTAGAAGAGGAATTTGCAAAATCAACATGGCAACAATTAGATGCTATAAAAAATAATAAAGTTTATTTCCTTGAAAATGGTTACTTTGGAATGAGTGCTAACTTAAAAGCTATAGAAGCTCTAGATAAGTTAGGAGATATTTTATATGAATAAAATAACTTTAGACAAAAAAAAGAGCTTATATATAATAGGCTCTATAGTATTATTATTTGCAATAGCTTTAACTTCTATGAAAATGGGTTCTCTAGATATATCTTATGGTGAAATAATAAAAGGTATACTTACAAATTCTACTACAGGCAATTTTGCTATTATAAAAGATTTGAGATTCCCAAGAGTTATAATTGCCATCTTAGTAGGTGGAAACTTAGCCATATGTGGTGTGCTTTTACAAGTTGTTGTTAAAAATCCTTTGGCGGACCCTGGAATTACAGGTATTTCTGCTGGTGCATCTCTAGTTGCCATATTAATTATGGTACTATTTCCTCAACTTAATAGTATGAAATCACTATTAGCTTTTGGTGGGGGATTAATATCAGCTTGTTTAGTATTTTCAATAGCTTATGATAAAGGATTTTCACCACTTAGAATTATATTAGCAGGGGTAGCTATAAATGCCATGCTTTCTGCCATGTCATCAATATTAACTACTATAAATTCTAATGGAGTGTCATCGGTGACAAATTGGTTAAATGGTAGTTTAGCAACTGTAACATGGTCAGATGCAAAAATGTTATTTATATATTCTTTAATAGGTGTATTAATATCTTTTACACTTAGACAAACATGTAACTTAATGAGTTTAGGAGACAAAACTGCTAAAAGTTTAGGTGTGGATATTCATAAACAAAGAATAATAATATCAGCAGTTGCAGTATTTTTAGCAAGTATAAGTACTGGCGTAGCTGGCATAATTTCCTTTGTAGGTTTAATAGTACCTCATATAGGAAGATTTATTATTGGTTCGGATCATAAATATTTAATACCATTTTCATTTACTATGGGATCAATACTGCTTTTAATAGCTGATACAATTGGAAGATGCTTATTTACACCATATGAAATACCAGTAGGTCTTGTTATGTCAGTAATAGGTGGACCATTCTTTATATTCTTATTGAGAAGGAGCATGAAAAAATGTTAAGAGGAGAAAATATTAGCTTTTCTTATGTGAGAGATAAAGCCTTTATAGAAAATTTAAATATAAATATTCCAAAGGGAAAAATCACAACTATTTTAGGACCAAACGGAAGTGGAAAATCAACTTTACTAAGTATTTTATCTACATATAATAAGCCATCTAAAGGTGATGTATTTATAGGCGATAAAAATTTAAAAACTTTAAAAACTAAAGAAATTGCAAAACTTATTGCTACAGTTCATCAACATAATGAATCACCTGAGGATTTAGATGTTAAGACTCTAATAAGTTACGGAAGAGTTCCTCATCATAAGCATGGATCGAATAAAAAAGATGAAGATGAAAAAATAATAAACTGGGCAATATCATCTACAAATCTTGATGATATAAAAGATAAAAAAGTTATGAGCTTATCAGGAGGTCAAAGACAACGTGCATTTATAGCCATGGCACTAGCACAAAAGACAGATATTTTACTACTTGATGAACCTACAACTTATCTTGATATTTTTCATCAAATAGAAGTGCTTGACCTTGTAAAAAAATTAAATGAAGAATATAAAATGACTATAGTTATGGTTCTTCATGATATAAATCAAGCAATTAAATACAGTGATAATATTGTAATTATGAAAAACGGAAAAATAATTGAAGAGGGAACACCTAAAAGTGTTATCAATGAAAAAAGTATAAAAACTGTTTATAATGTGGAAGGTATAATTTGCAATGTAGACAAAGAAGAAATGTATTTTGTTCCAACGAAAGTATGTTAGGAGGAGAAAAATGAAAATACTTAAAAAAGTTTTATTTCTTATACTAGGAATAATATCTTTAATTCTTGGTATTATAGGTATATTTTTACCATTATTACCAACGACGCCACTACTTTTACTGACATCTTATTGTTTCTTAAAAAGTAGTGACAGACTAAGTGAAAAGTTTATGAAAACTAAAATATACAATAAATACGTGAAAAAATTCAAAGAACAAGGTGGAATGACTTTAAAAGCTAAATTAACTTTAACAATACCAGTTTCATTATTATTACTATTTATGTTTATAACTATAGATAGTCCTATTATGAAAACAGTTATTGTAATAATGTGGTTAGCTAAAGTTATTGTATTCACAAAAATGAAGACGATAAAAGTGGAGGCAGTAAAAAATGTTTAACAAAAGATTACTATCAATTTGTGATAGTTCAAAAAAATGGATTGGACTTACAGTTTTAATGAACTGGATTTCAATAGTTTGCAATATAGCATTAATTTTATTTATAGGAACAACTGTAGATAAATTATTAAGTGGAAATTTAAATTTAAATATAATATCTACATCAATATTTATTATAGCCATGCTTTCAATAAGATTTGTGGCAAACTTCATGTCTACAAAATTCTCACTTTATTCATCAGGTGAAGTTAAAAAGACTTTAAGAAGTACAATATATGAAAAATTATTAACTCTTGGCGTAAATTATACAGACACTATATCTACATCTTCTACAGTACAAATAGCAGTAGATGGTGTTGAACAATTAGAAATGTATTTTGGTAGATTTATGCCTCAATTATTTTATAGTGTAATAGCTCCTATAACTTTATTTGCTGTAATGAGTTTTATAAGTTTCAAAACAGCCATAATACTTTTAATATGTGTACCCTTAATACCTATTACAATTATGGCAGTTATGAAAATTGCTAAGAAAATATTAAGTAAATATTGGGGAGTTTATACAGATTTAGGAGATTCATTCTTAGAAAATCTTCAAGGTCTTACAACTTTAAAAATATTTGACAGAGATGAAGACAAAAACGATGAAATGAATAAAAATGCTGAACACTTTAGAAAAATAACAATGAGTGTTTTACAAATGCAATTAAATTCAATTATCGTAATGGATATAATAGCTTATGGCGGTTCAGCTATAGGTATACTTATGGCTTTATCAGAATATAGAAATGGATTAATTACTATAGGACAAGTATTAATAATAATTTTATTATCAGCAGAATTCTTCATACCGATGAGACTTTTAGGATCATTCTTCCATGTGGCAATGAACGGTATATCTGCAAGTGAAAGAATGTTTAAATTATTAGATACACAAGTAGAAGATGTAAAAGATTTAGCTCAAGATAAAATAAATCAATTAGAAAATATAAATATAGAGTTAAAAAATGTTGATTTTAGTTATGATAAAGAAAGAAAAGTATTAGAAAATATCAACATAAATATGGAAAATAATAAAATGGTTGCTTTAGTTGGTGAAAGTGGATGTGGTAAAAGTACAATAACTAATCTACTATTAAAACAACG
>USRS01000120.1 GCA_900557165.1 uncultured Clostridium sp. | reverse complement strand
AAGTTAGAAGTTAGAAGTTAGAAGTTAGAAGTTAGAAGTTAGAAGTTAGAAGTTAAGAGGTGAAAAATGGAGAAATTTATATTAAATAAATTAATAGAATTAAAAGATGAACAAATAGTATCTTTTCATATACCAGGACATAAATCAGGAAAAATCTTTAAAAAATTAGGATATGATAAATTTTTAGATAAAATATATACATTAGATACTACAGAAATAGAAGGAACAGATAATTTACATAATGCTAAAGAAATTATTAAAAGCTCTCAAGAAAGAACAGCTAAAATTTTTAATAGTGATGAATCAATATATTTAGTAAATGGAAGTACTTGTGGAGTAGAGGCGGCTATAATGGCTACTTGTGAACCAAAGTCGAAAATAATTACTAATAGAGATTGCCATCAATCAGTTATTAATGCATGCATTTTAGGAAATATTGAACCAATATATATAAAATCTAATATATGTAAAGAAACAAATATAATAAATGGAGTAGAGGTTAAAGAAGTTAAAAAAATAATTGATGATAACTTAGATGCGAAAGCTATAATTTTAACTTATCCTACTTATTATGGTAGTGTATATGATTTAAAAACTATATGTGAATATGCTCATAGCAAAGACATGATAGTTGTAGTAGATGAAGCACATGGAGCACATCTACAATTAAGTGATGAACTGCCTAAATCATCAATTTTACAAGGTGCAGATATAATAATTCAAAGTACTCATAAAACATTACCAGCATTTACTCAATCATCTATAATGCACATAAATGGCGATAGAGTAAATAAAAATAAATTATTCTGTATGCTAAGATTTCTTGAATCATCTAGTCCATCATATTTATTAATGTCATCTTTAGAGTTAGCCGTGGATATTTATGATAAATATGGAAAAGAATTAATGAATGATTTATTAGACAATATAAATGAATTTAAATTGAATATTAACAATAAATTTAATAAAGATAAAGAAAATATAATAATAAGAAATGAAATGGATAAAACAAAAATATTTATTTCTTTAAAAAATATAGGTATTACAGGATATGAATTAGATGAGTTATTAAGACAAGAATATAAAATACAATGTGAGTTGTCAAATTATTATGGCATATTACTTATATGTACTATTGGTAATGAAAAAGAAGATTTTAATAAACTTGAATTAGCACTTGAAGATATATTTATAAAATATTTTGCTAGAAATATTAATAAAGATAATAAAAATTATAAAGAACAAAATAATATATATAAAAAAATACTAAAGATGTCTTCTTATCCAGAAGAGATACCTATAAAAGCCATAAATCCAAGAGATGCATTTTATAGTGAAAAGAAAACTATAAAAATGGAAGATAGCATAGGAAAAATAAGTGGAGAATATATAATTCCTTATCCCCCAGGAATAAGTTTAATATCACCAGGTGAAATTATTACAACAGAAATTATTACTTATATCCAAGAAGGGGTTAAAAATGGTATGATAGTAAGTGGAATTAAGGACGCTAATTTAGAATATATAGATATAATTGACATAGGTTAATATTATTTTTATCTATAATAATGGGAGGAAAGAATGGGCAAAATTTTTTGTTTAATGGGAAAAAGTAGTTCGGGAAAAGATACTATATTTAAAAAAATAAGAGACGATAAAGAATTAAATTTAAAGCCTATTGTATCATATACTACAAGACCTAAAAGAACTAATGAAACTAATGGAGTGGAATACTTTTTTATAAATGAAAAAGAGTTAAATAAATTTGAAAAAGAAGACAAAGTTATAGAAAAAAGAGTATATCATACTGTTCATGGAGATTGGTATTACTGCACTATAAATGATGAACAAATAGATTTAGAAAGTAATAATTATTTGCTTATAACAACATTGGAATCATATAAAAGTTTAAAAGATTATTTTGGAGAAGATAAAGTTTATCCTTTATATATTCATGTAGAAGATGGAATTAGATTACAAAGAGCCTTAGACAGAGAAAAAAATCAAGAAAATCCTAATTTTGATGAACTATGTAGAAGATTTTTAGCAGATAATAGTGATTTTAGTAAAGAAAATTTATCAACTTTAAAAATAAATGAATTTTATACAAATAAAGAATTAGAAGAATGTATTAATAATATAAAAAAAGATATTTTAAACTTAATATAGTGAAATTAGAAAAAGGAGATAGTGATATCTCCTTTTTTAATAATATAAATGATAAAAAGTGTCTAGAATAAATATAGAAATAAATAAATTATTTGTTATAATATAAGATAATTACTAAAACTAAAATTAGTCTATGGAGAAAATAGATATGTATTTTGAAAATATAAAAGGACAAGAGTTTGCTAAAAAGTATATGATAAACTCTATAAATAAGGGAAAAATCAATCATGCATACATGTTTGAGGGTATAGAAGGAATCGGTAAAGAAACATTTGCATATGATTTAGCGAAAATACTTTTAGAAACTCCTCATTTAGAAAATGCACCAGATTGTATAAGAGTAAAACCTGAAGGCAATAGTATTAAAATAGCACAAATTAGGAATTTACAATCTGATATTGTTATTAAGCCACATAAAAAATATAAAATTTACATAATAGATAAAGCTGAAAAAATGACTGTAGAGGCACAAAATGCTCTATTAAAAACATTAGAAGAACCACCAGAATATGCTATAATTATTCTTGTTACTAATAATAAGGAAGGTTTATTGCCAACTATAAGATCTAGATGTGAAATAGTTAAATTTACACCTATACCTTTTATTGAGATAAAAAATTATTTGATTAATCAAGGGATTGAACCTAATAGAGCAAATCTTTTATCATCTTTTTCAAGAGGAAGTATGAAAAAAGCTTTAGAGCTGGCAAGTTCTAATGAGTTTTATGAGATGAAAGAAAATGTACAAAAATATATAGAAACAATTTTGAGTAAAAATATGGTCGAAATTCTTGATATACCCACTCAAATAGAGCAATATAAAGGTGAAATCATAAATGTTCTTGATATGATGATAAATTATTTTAGGGACATAATGATTTGCAAAGAACATGTAAATAAAAGTATGATAATAAATGCTGATAAGTTAGTATTTATACAAAATATGAGCAGTAAAATTACATATTCTCAAGTATCTAAAATTATTGATATAATAGAAGATACAAAAATAAAAATAAAAGGTAATTGTAACTTTAATGTAAGTATACAAGTTATGTCTTTGAATATATATGAGGTGATTAAATGATAAATATTGTAGGAGTAAGATTTAAGAATGCGGGAAAGATATATTACTTTGATCCAGTTGATTTCGAAATTGAAGAAGATATGGATGTAGTAGTAGAAACTGCAAGAGGATTAGAATACGGTACTATAGTTGTTGGAAAAAAAGAAATAGATGAAGAAAGTTTAGTTTCACCATTAAAACCCATCATAAGAATTGCTACAGAAGAAGATACTAAGATATATAAAGAGAATAAAGAAAAAGCAAAAGAAACTTTTGAATTATGCTTAGAAAAAATCAAAGAACATAATTTAACAATGTATTTAATAGATTGTGAATATACTTTTGATAGAAATAAATTAATTTTCTACTTCACAGCAGAAGGAAGAATAGACTTCAGAGAATTAGTAAAAGATTTAGCAGCCATATTTAAAACAAGAATAGAACTTAGACAAATTGGTGTAAGGGATGAAGCTAAATCAATAGGTGGTCTTGGAACTTGCGGAAGAAAATTATGCTGTTCTTCTTGGCTTGGAGATTTCCAACCTGTGTCAATAAAAATGGCAAAAGACCAAAGTTTATCTCTAAATCCTACAAAAATATCAG
>USRS01000119.1 GCA_900557165.1 uncultured Clostridium sp. | reverse complement strand
GCTGTTATTAATTTTTTTCTTATCATCGTGATACTTCCTTTCTTAATATTCCTTTATTATATTATTTACTCAAAATAGTTATATATTTATATAAATAAAAAGTTCGCAAATATCGTTTAAAGTATAAATAGATTACAGACTTTTTTAATAAAAGTTATTGACAAATAATTTTTAAGTGGATAGAATTAAGTTATAAAATTTAATAAATCTTCAGGGCAGGGTGAAATTCCCTACCGGCGGTAAAGCCCGCGAGCCTTATGGCATGACTCGGTTAGATTCCGAGGCCGACAGTAAAGTCTGGATGGAAGAAGATAAAACTATAGAAATCTAAAAATTATTACATTAGTTTGTTTATTATGCTCTGAAATATTATATATTTCAGAGCTTTTTAATTTACTAAATAAAATTTGTATAATTGTATTTATTTATCATAAATCAAGTTATAAAGCTAATGAATTAATTTAAAATATTATGAAATACATAGGCCCTGAGTTTTTAACTTAGGGCTTATTTTAATTTAAAATTAAGATAAATTTTTTATGATTGTGAGATGAAAATATTGGATAGTAAGTATATGAAATTAGCAATAAAAATATCAAAAAAAGGTGTTGGGAAGGTTAACCCAAATCCCTTAGTAGGTGCGGTCATTGTTAAAGATAACAAAATAATAGGACAGGGATATCATGAGTATTATGGAGGTAATCATGCTGAAGTAAATGCTTTTGAAAATTTAAGTGATAATCCTGAAGGTGCAACTATTTACGTAACTTTAGAGCCATGTTCTCATTATGGAAAAACCCCACCTTGCGTAGATAAAATAATTGACAATAAGATTTCAAAAGTTGTTATTGGAACATTAGATCCAAACCCTTTGGTTCAGGGAAAAGGAGTTAAAAAACTTAAAGAAGCTGGAATAGATGTTATAACAGGTATTTTAGAAGAGGAATGCAAAGAGCTTAATGAAGTATTTATGAAATACATTGTTACTAAAAAGCCTTTTGTAGTTTTAAAAACTGCCATGACTTTAGATGGTAAAATTGCTACAGCATCAGGAGAGTCTAAATGGATTACAAGTGATAACTCAAGAAAAGAAGTTCATAAATTAAGAAATGAGTTATCAGCTATTATGGTTGGAGTTAATACAGTTATTAAAGATAATCCGAAATTGACTTGTAGAATAGAAGGTGGTAAAAATCCAGTGAGAATAATTGTTGATAGTAAGCTGAGAATTCCTACTACATCAGAGGTTGTTGTAGATAATTTAGCAAAGACAATAGTTGCAACAACAGAACTTGCTGATAAAGAGAAAATATTAGCATTAGAAAAATTAGGTGTAAAAGTAGTAATAACTAAGTCTAAAAACAACAGAGTAAATCTACAAAGTTTAATGATAGAGCTAGGCAAAATAGGTATCGATGGAATTTTATTAGAGGGAGGAGCAACATTAAGTTTTTCTGCACTAGAAGAAAATATAGTAGATAAAATTCAAGTTTATATTGCACCTAAAATTATAGGAGGAGAAAAATCTAAAACTTCTATAGGGGGTCAAGGCATAAAGAAATTAAGTGATGCAATAGAATTGAAAGATATGACAGTTAAATCTATTAGTCCTGATTTATTAGTAGAAGCTTATCTGAGAGGGGGTGAAAAATAGAATGTTTACAGGAATTATTGAGGAGATAGGTATAATTCAAGAAATAATAAAAGGTGAAAAATCTTCAGTAATATCAATAAAAGCTAGTAAAATTTTAGAAGAAACAATACTTGGGGATAGTATATGTGTAAATGGAGTTTGTCTTACAGTAACTAAGATGACTAAGGATACCTTTGAAGCTGATGTTATGGCTGAAACTCTTAGAAAAAGTAATATTGGTAAGCTTTCAATAGGAAGTAAAGTCAACTTAGAAAGAGCGTTAAAATTAGAAGGTAGATTTGGTGGTCACATAGTAAGTGGTCATATAGATGGTGTAGGAGAAATTATAAGCTTAATAAAAGAGGATAATGCAACATGGGTAACAGTAAAAACATCAAAAGATATTTTAAAGTATATTGTGATGAAGGGCTCTATTGCAATAGATGGAATTAGTCTAACAGTTGCTTATATTGATAATGAAGTATTTAAAGTATCTATAATACCTCATACAGGAGGAGAAACTACTTTATTACATAAAAAAAATGGGGAAACAGTAAATCTTGAATGTGATGTAATAGGTAAGTATATAGAAAAATTTATGAGATTAAAAGAAGAAAGTGGACAAATAAAAAAACAATTATTAGATGAAACATTTCTTAGAGAAAATGGGTTTATATAAATTGGGAGGAGATAAAATGTTTGAATTTAATACAATTGAAGAAGCCATAGAAGATATAAAAAAAGGAAAGATAGTAATAGTAATAGATGACCCTGATAGAGAAAATGAAGGTGATTTAGTAATGGCAGCAGAAATGGTTACTGGAAAATCTTTAAATTTTATGGCTAAGTATGGTAGAGGTCTTATATGTATGCCAATAGAAGAAAAAAGAATGAAAGAGTTGAATATAAGTCCTATGGTTACTAATAATACTGATAATCATAATACAGCTTTTACTGTATCTATTGATCATATTGATACAACTACAGGAATATCAGCTTTTGAAAGAGCTTTAACAATTAAAAAAGTTTTAGAAGATAGTAACGCAGAAGATTTTAGAAGACCAGGTCATGTATTTCCATTAATAGCTAAAGATAAAGGAGTATTAGAAAGAATTGGTCATACGGAAGCTGCTGTAGATTTATCTAAACTTGCTGGATTAAAACCTGCTGGAGTTATATGTGAAATTATGAATGAAGATGGAACAATGGCAAGAACACCAGAGCTTATGGAATTTGCTAAAAATCATAACTTAAAAATTATAACTATAGCAGATTTAGTTGAATATAGAAAAAAACAAGTTAAAGAGAAAGTATCAATTGAAAGAGTTGTAGAAATAAATATGCCTACAAAGTATGGTGATTTTAAAATGTTTGGATTTATAAATAAATTAAATGGAGAACATCATGTTGCATTAGTTAAGGGAGAAATAAATGAAGATATACCTGTATTAACTAGAATCCATTCAGAATGTTTAACGGGAGATGTAATGGGTTCTAAAAGATGTGATTGCGGAGAACAATTTGATTTAGCAATGAAAAAAATTGCTAAAGAAGGTAGAGGAATATTAGTTTATATGAGGCAAGAAGGTAGAGGTATAGGTCTTATAAATAAACTAAAAGCTTATGCTCTTCAAGATCAAGGGTATGATACTGTAGAAGCTAATGTTATGCTTGGATTCCCAGCAGATATGAGAAAGTATGATGTAGTAGCTGAAATTTTAAAAGATTTAGGTGTAAAAAAAGTAAATCTTATGACTAATAATCCAAGAAAGATAAATGGATTATTAGATTATGGTATAGAAGTTGAAAATAGAGTACCTATTCAGATAAGCTCTAATGAAAAAAATGAATTTTATTTAAAAACTAAAAAAGAAAAATTAAATCATATGTTAGTTTAATAAAATAAATATAAAATTATATAGAAAAATATTAGGAGAAAAGAAAAATGAAGATTATAGAAGGAAATTTAGTAGCAAAGGATTTAAAAATAGGAATAGTAGCAGGAAGATTTAATGAATTTATTGTTTCAAAATTATTAGGTGGAGCTTTAGATGGATTAAAGAGACATGGAGTAGATGAAGAAAATATAGATGTTGCATGGGTGCCAGGAGCATTTGAATTACCTCTAATAGCTAAGAAGATGGTAAATACAGAAAAATATGATGCAGTAATATGTTTAGGAGCAGTGATAAAAGGTTCAACTCCACACTTTGATTATGTGTGTGCTGAAGTATCAAAGGGAATTGCATCCGTTTCACTACAAACAGATAAACCTGTTATATTTGGTGTATTAACAACAAATACAATAGAACAAGCAATTGAAAGAGCTGGAACTAAAGCTGGAAATAAGGGATATGATGCAGCTGTAACAGCAATAGAGATGGCAAATCTTTTAAATTGTTTTTAAGAGAACGTAAAATATGAGAACGTAAAATATTTTGTGCTTATGAAAATAAATACTCCTTTATGGCAATGAT
>USRS01000118.1 GCA_900557165.1 uncultured Clostridium sp. | reverse complement strand
GAGAGCAGACCTTAGTTGCTTAATTTTTATTTTTTATACTGTCTACTTGACAGGGTGCAGTTCATATAAAATACAGGCTGCTTTTTATATTTTTAACAACATCCGTCATCAAAGTTAAAAAGTAATAAAACTATAAGTATTATCCAAATCCATATACTATCATCATCAAATAAATCATCAAATATATTAGTAGCTAAAAGCAAAAATACAATTGCTACAACTATTAATAATCCACTATTAAATCCACACTCTTCCCCACCAAAAAATCTTGATAAAGTTTCCTCTAGTTTTGCCATGTCACTCCCTCCTTAAAGTCAGCAGATTGTCTCCTATAAGTTAATATATGTCTTTAAACATAAATAAGTTACTTCAATAAATCCCTTATTCATCATACTATCTAGTTCCCTTTGACTTCTATCATTGGATTTAAGGACTAATTTTAAATAATTGTTCTTATCTTTTTCATTATTTTCATTTATAAGATCTATTAATAATTCTATAGATGATATTTTTATTTCCTTATATTTTTCAAATAAAAATGATGTATTTGTATTTTCCATTCCTTTTTTTATTGTTATTAATCTTGATATGTATTCTCCCTTATTATCATCAACTTTATCTTCATTTTTAACTACTTGCTCAAAAATATAATTACTTTCAGTTACATAATCTTTTATTTTATCCATATCTATAAGTAATGAATTATAAAAAAGACATCCCAGTATTATAAAAAATCCTGTAATTGAACATAATAATAACCCTATGTTTTTCATTACTCTTCCTCCTAAAGTATATTTATATTAAATTTATATTCATTTTTTAAAACTTTAGGACTTTTTTTGATTATATATTGAAAAATTGCCAATATTATATTAAACTACAATTAAATTTTAAATTTTCATGGAGGTAACTTATGTTTGAAAAAATCAGAGATATTATAGTAGAGCAATTAGATTTAGATGATTCTGATTCTCTAACTATGGAGACATCACTTAAAGATGATTTAGATGCTGATTCTTTAGATGCTGTTGAGGTTATAATGGCTCTAGAAGAAGAGTTTGATATAGAAATACCAGACGAAGAAGCTGAAAATTTTAAAACTATAGGTGATATAGTTGAATATATCGAAGCACAATAATACATAAAAGGGATGTCTCTGACATCCCTCTTTCTTTTAAGCCCATTTTTCAAGTATATTCAACATAAATTCTTTTATATCTATGCCATAAATATCATTTAGCACATCACGTTTAAAAACATCTTCTGGCTTTCCATAGGAAACTCCTTTTCCAGATTTAATCATTAATACATTATCAGCAAAATATTGTACTAAATTTAAATCATGTAAAACACCTATTACAATTTTATTATTCTTTTTTACCCATTCGCTAAGATTTTCTAAAAGTTCTATTTGATGTTTAAAATCAAGATGATTTGTTGGTTCATCAAGTAATATTATATCTGGGTCTTGTGCAAATATTTTTGCTAGAAATACTCTTTGAAGTTGACCTCCTGATAATTCTGTAATTAATTTATCTTTAAGTTCATATACGCCAACTTTTTTCATACTGTCTTCTACTATTTCTCTATCTTGTTTAGATAATTTTGAAAAAGCACCTTTTGAATATGCATATCTACCTAATGATACTGTATCATAAACAGTATAAGGAAAATATACTTGAGACATTTGACTCATAAGAGCAACTTTTTTAGCTAAATCAACTCTGCTAAAATTATTTACTTCCTTATCATCTATTTTTACATTCCCTCTGTATTCAATAATATTTGCAATGGATTTTAATAATGTACTTTTACCACATCCATTTGGTCCAACTATACATAAATTTTCTCCATTATTTACTTTAAAACTTAAATTTTTGATTATTTCTTTATTATCATATCCACAATAAATATTTTTTACTTCTATCATCTAATATCATCTTCCTTTTTTAAAATATACATAGGCAAAGAATGGAGCTCCTATTAGAGCTGTTACTGCTCCTACTGGCAATTCCATTGGTGCAACTATTGTTCTAGCAATTAAATCTGTAGTTACCATAAGTCCTCCACCAAATAAAAATGACATAGGAACAACATATCTATGATTTGAACCAAATACTTTTCTTACTATATGAGGTGCTATCAAATCTACAAATCCAATAGTTCCACTAAGAGCTACGGAACCTCCTGTCAATATGGCACATAAAATAAATAACTTTCTCTTTACTTTGTAAGTATCCACACCTACAGCTTTTGCTTGTTCTTCTCCAAATGTTAAAATATCCATCTCCTTAGTAAATCTAAGTACTCCTATCATACCTATCAAGAAAAATGGTAATATTAAATTTACATAAGTCCATCCTCTCATTGCAAAACTCCCCATTTGCCATAGAGCAATTTTTTTTAAATCATTGCTGAAAAAAGATGTCAATGTAGTTAAAAGTGCATTTACAAATAAAGATAAAACCATTCCAATAAGAATAATTGTATTATTAGACATAGCTTTATCAATTTTGGTGGAAAATAGAATAACTGAAAAAACAGTCATTAATCCAAATACAAATCCTACAAACGGTAATGTAAAGCTTCCTACAACTGGTATTGTTATTCCTGTTACTATTATAAGACCTGCACCTAGTGATGCTCCTGAAGACACACCTAGTGTATATGGAGATGCTAATTCATTTTTTAATACAGATTGAACTACAGATCCACCCGTTGCTAAACATCCTCCTACTAAAAATGCTAGCAATACTCTTGGTAGTCTAAGTTTCCAAATTATAGAGATATCCTTGGCTGGGATATTCCCTGCCAAGGATATATTTAAAGTTTTATTTAATATTATTGATAATGTATCAATTAAACTTATGTCAGAACTCCCTATAGATGTTCCCAACAAAAGTATTATTAATACTGTAACAATACTCAAAATAGACTTTTTCTTATTTGTCATATTGATCTGGATAAACAGCTTTCGCTATTTCATTTAAAGCCTTTATTATATTTTGAGTTGGACGAGAAGCTGAGTTTGCATCTATATAGTAAACTTGATTATTTTTAATAGCATTTATGTGCTCCCATCCTTGACGAGATTTTATTTCTTCAGTAGGATTTTCTACATAATTAACAGTAGTTAGTATTACATCAGGATTTGCATTTATTACAGATTCTTCACTTGGAGATATCCATGAATTTTCTTTTGCAAATATATTTTCAGCTCCTACAATTTCAATCATTTCATTTATGAATGTTGAGTTTCCAATACTATATAGTGTAGGCGCAGGACCTATTTCAAAGTAAACTTTCTTTTTATCTTTTATTGTTTTACCTATAGCTGATATTTTTTCTATATCAGTTTTCATATTATCGATTATTTCTTTACCTTTATCTTCTTGGTTAACTACTGACGCAACAAATTCTATATCTTTGTATATTCCTTCTATACTTTCACTACTTGGTATGTAAACTACAGGTATCCCAGCATCACTAAGAGATTTAAATGGATCATCTGATGAACCTGCTTTATTATATCCTGAAGCAATTATTATATCTGGTTCTAAACCAATTATTGCCTCAGCATCCGGAGCATTAAAGTCCATCTTTACTACATCTTTATTTACACCTTCTATTCCTTCAGAATATGTATCCATACATACTATTTTATCTCCAAGACCTAAAGCTGTTAGTATTTCTGTATTAGAAGGTGCTGTTGATACTATTTTGCTTATTTTTGTTGGTATTACAACTTCATTTCCTTCTCTATCTGTTACAGTTTTTTCTTTTACACCATTATTACATGCAACTGTAAAAAGCATGACTAAACATAATAGCAATGATAATAATTTTTTCTTCATTTTTGTCTCCTTTTGACTTTTTATTATGCTCTTATAGTTTCTTCTATTTACATATTTTTCCATTTTAATTATATTAATTCGTTATTTTTTAGTAAATATTATAATTAAATTTTTTAATAAATATTATTTTTTACAAATATGCTTTTTTAGGTGTTTACATTTATAAATATAAATTATTTACAATTAAAAAAGCCTACCACAAGGTAGGCTTAAATATCTATATTTCTAGTATAATATATTCTAGATATTTTCTTCACCCCGAAGAAACTTTCTCAATTATAGGCAGGTCTCCTGACTTA
>USRS01000117.1 GCA_900557165.1 uncultured Clostridium sp. | reverse complement strand
CATAAAAAAAGAAAAAACAAATATTAATTTATTTAAATATAAATATGATAGATTATTCAAACACTATAAATCACTAAAAACAGAAGAAGCTAAAAGGGGAGAAATAGGAATACCAAGAGTACTTAACATGTACGAAGATTATCCTTTCTGGCATACATTCTTTACAGCGTTAGGATTTAAAGTTGTTTTATCTGAGAGATCTTCAAAAAAATTATATGAAAAAGGGATAGATTCTATATCATCAGAAACAGTGTGCTATCCAGGGAAAATGGTTCATGGTCATATACAAAGTTTAATAGATAGAGGAATAAAGACCATATTTTATCCTGCTGTAGTCAATGAATATAAAGAAGATAAAAGTGCAGATAATAATTACAATTGCCCTGTAGTTATATCTTATAGTGAAGTTATAAAAAATAATTTAGAAGATATAAGAAGAAAAAATATTAAATATTTAAATCCTTTTTTAAGTTTAAATGATAAAGAAAGATTGAAAAAAAGATTATATGAGGTATTTAAAGAAGAATTTAAAGATATAAGCAAAAAAGAAATAATAGAAGCTGTTAATAAGGCAACTGCAGAAGAACAAAGTTTTAAAGCTGAAATTAGAAAAGCAGGAGAAGACGCTTTAAAAATAATAAAAGAAAAAAATCTAAAGGCTATAGTACTAGCAGGTAGACCTTATCACTTAGATCCAGAGATAAATCATGGTATACCAGAACTTATAAACTCTCTAGATATGGCAGTATTAACAGAAGATAGTATATGTCATTTGGCTGATATGAATAGACCTCTTAGAGTTGTAGATCAATGGGTATATCATTCAAGACTTTATAAAGCAGCTACTTTTGTAAAGAATTTTGATAATATAGAATTAGTTCAATTAAATTCTTTTGGATGCGGTTTAGATGCTGTAACAACAGAACAAGTACAGGAAATTTTGAATGAAAAAAGCAAAATTTACACAGTAATAAAGATAGATGAGGGGAATAATCTAGGAGCTGCCAAAATAAGATTGAGATCATTAAAAGCTGCTATGAAAGAAAGAGAAGAAAATAATATTAGTGTAAAAAATATAAAAGAACATAAAATACCATATGTGAAAAACACTAGATTAAATTTAAAACATACATTATTAGCGCCACAAATGTCTCCTATACATTTTCAATTTTTAGAAAGAGCTTTAAATGATTCCGGTTGGAATGTGGTTATACTAAAAGAAACAGATAGAGCAGTTATAGAAGAAGGTTTAAAATATGTAAATAATGATGCTTGTTATCCAGCTATCATAGTTGTAGGTCAATTAATACATGCCTTAAAATCAGGAAAATATGATTTAAATAATACTTCCGTTGCCATAACACAAACAGGAGGAGGTTGTAGAGCTACAAATTATATAGGATTTTTAAGAAAAGCCTTATATGAAGCTGGATTTAAGGATATACCTGTAATTTCCATAAGTGCCAATGGTATAGAAGACAATGGTTTAAAAGAGAATATAAGTTTTTCTCTTATAAATAGAGCCATAATGGGAACTGTTTATGGAGATTTACTTATGAAAGTTTTATATAGAGTTAGACCTTATGAAAAAGGAAAGGGAAGTGCAAATCAACTTTATGACAAATGGGTTGAAATTTGTAAAGATTCCTTAAAAGATGGAAAGTTTAGTACTTTTAACAAAAATATAAAAAATATCATAAAAGAATTTGATAATTTTGAAATAAATGATATTAAAAAACCAAGGGTAGGATTAGTAGGAGAAATTCTTGTTAAATTCCATCCAACAGCAAATAATAATGTAGTTGATGTGGTGGAAAGAGAAGGAGCAGAAGCTGTTATGCCAGAGCTTATAAACTTCTTTACAGCTTGGTCAGTAAATACTGTATTTAAAAGCGATTATTTAGAAGGTAGCAAAAAATCTAAAATGACAGCAAAACTAGTTATTTCATTAGCTAATTTCTATCAAAAAACTTATGTGAAGGAATTAAAAAATAGTAAAAGATTTAGACCACCTAAGGACATAAGAGAACTTGCAAAAGAAACTGAAAAAGTAGTATCCATAGGAAATCAAACGGGAGAAGGTTGGTTGCTTACGGGAGAAATGATTGAATTAATTGAAAGTGGTGTAGAAAATGTAATTTGTATGCAACCTTTTGGATGTTTACCAAATCATATAATTGGTAAAGGTTCTATTAAAGAGCTTAAGAGAATTTACAAAAATGCTAATATAATTCCAATAGATTACGATCCATCAGCAAGTGAAGTTAATCAAATTAACAGAATTAAGCTTATGCTATCAAAAGCATTTAAAAATATGAAAAATGAAAATAATGAAATGACATTTATAGATTTTAATGAATATAAAGCAAATAAATCTGATAAAGAAGAAAAAGAAAGAGCTTTAGCTAAATGTTAAGTAAAAAGCAGATTAGAGGTTATTTCTAATCTGCTTTTTCACTATTGATAAAATTTTATTAACAATGAATATATTACTTATGATATAATAAAATTCAATATATTAGAAAAGGTGGAGTAGTTATGAAATCACTTAAAGATGCTATATCTTTAGATTATTTAGATTACGATGTAAATCAAGATATTAGTATCCATGAAGGAAGATTTTGTGTTTACTTATATAATAAAAAATATAAATGCTACGGAAAAGTATTTTATAAGATGACAACTCCTATGTCTATAAATTTTGAAGGAAAAGTATTGTCGCGCAAGGATTATGACGTGGATATAACTCTAGATTATGACAATGCTATTTTAGAGGTTTATGGATATAAGCCTATAAATGTAACTGTAACTTTATCTAGTGATTTAATGTTAGAAGGGTATATAAATGATGGATACATTAAATCAAAAAATTATTTTGTGGATAGTATTGATTTTTACATAATAAATCTAGATAGATATTCAGGTAAACTTATAATGCACGAGGATAAATTATTTGCTGGGAGAATGGAATTTGAAATAGAAGACTTTGAAGTTACTATCGATAAGAGATATGATTTTACCAAAGAATTAAATGATACTCTTAAAGATAAAGCAGGTAGTATAATTACCCACATCGGACGTATGAGAAAAAAAGATGGAAGCTTATTTAGGACTAATAATATAAATGATGTGCTAGATAATATCTCCATGGCACTAAGCTTTATGTGTGGTAGATATGTAGATATTTGCATAGTAAAAGGATATGAAAAAAATAACAATATATTTAGACTGTGTAGAGAATGTATAGTAAGTCCTTTTAGATTTGTACCAAACTGGAAAGATACTATTGCCAATAATAAAAATATAGAAAAATATATGACACTAATGTGTAATAAATTAAATGATTTATATTATGGGATGGCTATAAAGCAAGTTATTGATTGGTATATAGAAACATTGGGTAATACTACTATAGAAAATAATATAATATCCATGCAAATTGCACTAGAGACGCTTTCTTATGTAGTTTTAGTTGAACAAAATAAAATTTTAACTGATGAAGAATTTGATGAAAATTTATCTTCAACAAATATTAGAATGCTTTTAAACTTTTGTAAAATACACCTTGGAAAAGAAGAACTGTCTTTATTTGATGAATATATTCAAAATAAGTTTATAGATGGAGTTGACATAATAACTTATTTTAGAAATAAAATAGTACATCCAAGTAGAAAAAGAAATAAAGCAACTTTATATGTGGAAGATATGTGGAATATAATTGAAATTGCAATTAGATATGTAGAACTTGTAATATTACATATAATTTCTTATAAAGGAGAATATTCCAATAGGCTAAAACAAAGATCTTATGGAGAAGTGGAACTTGTGCCATGGAATAATTAAAAAGTGACCAAAGGAGAACTACAATGAAATTTTATGGATACAAAAAATGCTCAACAGCAAATAAAGCAAAAAAATGGTTAAAAGAAAATAATTTTGACTTTGAAGAAATAGATTTAATAGATTCACCACCAACTAAAGAAGAAATGAGAAAAATTTATGAAGATAGTAAATATGAATTAAAAAAATTCTTCAATACAAGTGGTGTAAAATATAGAGAACTAGGTTTAAAAGAAGTATTAAAAACTGCAACAGAAGAAGAAATGTTAGAACTTTTAGCAAGTGATGGAAAACTTATAAAAAGACCGTTATTAGTTACTGAAAATAAAGTTTTAATTGGCTTTAAAGAAAATGAATATAAAGAAAATTTATTATAATCGGAAAGGGGCTGTCTCAAAATAAAAAGATAGTTCCACAAAAAGGAAGGGATGAACTCACATA
>USRS01000116.1 GCA_900557165.1 uncultured Clostridium sp. | reverse complement strand
CCAACTGCAATTATAAAAGCGGTACTTGCATCGATCATTGGTTTTGCGGTCAGACGTGCAGTCCCGGGTATTCGTAAATGATCTATTTAAGACCTCATCATTTGCTCTGTACACAGGGTTATTCGGGAAAAGGCTATAGTGAAGGGTTCGTATCACACATGAATGAAGTGGTTGATGAGCTCCGAAACAGGCCGGGAACAAAGATCACGTTGACATTTTCAACGGATACGCTGTGCTCCTGCTGCCCACACAAAGAGGGTGAAGATCTTTGTGACACACAGGAAAAGGTAAAACGCTTTGATCAGAAGGTTGTCGATTATTTCGGACTGGAGGAGAAGGAATATTCTTATCAGGAACTGATCCGGGAGATCGATGCAAAAATGACGGAAGAAATGCTCGCTGATATCTGTGAAGGCTGTGGATGGTTTCCAATCAGTGCCTGCAGAAAAAATATCTGTAAGAAATAAAAACGATAAAGGTGCCAGACGTATAAAAGGGTCTGCAGAATAATTGTGTTCTGCAGATCTTTTTTTATATGATAGGAATTCCCTGTCACATAAAAATGCTCTGCGGAAATGTATTTATAAAATGGATCCGGACTGCACATACTGCATAAAAAGAGCGGAGGTTTTTTCAGATGGGTAATCAGGGAAATAAAGGTAAATCAAAAAAACAGGACAAATTTGAGAAAGACGAAAAGAAAGTTTTAATAATAATTAGTATATTATCAGCATTATTTAAATTAGGTTATTGGGATATAATAAGTCAAAATTTAAGTGTAATTGGAAGCTCATACTTTACTGTAGATATAATTATGCCAAAAGTATTTTTTGGATTAATAGTTGCTTTTGTTCTTGGAATAATCAAAATAAAATATAAAGATACATATTTATGTATATTTGCTCATAGTTTAATAAACATTATTTTTGGGAAATAAGTTTTTATTAAAATAAGAATAAGTAAAATGACTTAATAAAATAATAAGTAAAAGAAAGAATATTTTATGAGTTCGCTTTTGCTTATAGCTTTCTTATATTAATAAAATACATAAGAAACTATTGAAATATCTATATATATTAGATATTATTAGAGAGCTCATAAGCTCTCTTTTTTAGACTAAAATTAGGAAGGAAGATTAAAATGGATCAATTACAAAAATATAGAAATGAAATAGATAATATAGATAAACAAATTACTGAATTATTCGAAAAACGTATGGATATATCAAAAGAAATAGCAATATGTAAAAAAGAACAAGAAATAGGCATACTAAATGCTAAAAGAGAAGAAGAAGTTATTCAAAAAAATATATCTTACTTAAAAAATAAAGAATATAGATTTGTCTTAGAAGGATTTTTTAGAAATTTAATGAATCTGAGCAAACTAATACAAAATGAAGAAAATCATCAGTAAGTTAAGGGAGGCAAACTATGATCGTAGTCATGAATAAAAACTACACTAGTGAAGATATAGATCAAGTAGTAAATTATATAGAAAATAAAAACTTAAAAGCTAATATTTCAAAGGAAAAACTTGATTGTGTAATAGGAATATTAGGTGATACGGTAGAAGCTAATATCAAAGAAATTGAAGCTTTTGAATGTGTGTCAAAGGTGCTAAAAGTTCAAGAACCATATAAAAAATCAAATAGATTATTTCACCCAGAAAACACTGTCGTAAATGTAGGTGGAAACAAAATAGGTGATAAAAATTTAGGAATAATAGCTGGTCCTTGTGCTGTAGAAAGTGAAGAACAAATAGTTGAAATAGCTAAAAGAGTTAAAAAAAGCGGTGCAAACTTCTTAAGAGGAGGTGCTTTTAAACCTAGAACTTCGCCTTATAGTTTCCAAGGTTTAGAATTAGATGGACTTAAATTAATGGAAATTGCAAAACAAGAAACAGGCCTTCCTATAGTATCTGAACTTATGTCAATTAGTTATTTAGATGAATTTATGAAAACTGTTGACGTTATACAAATAGGTGCTAGAAATATGCAAAATTACGACTTATTAAAACAAGTTGGAAAAACAAATAAGCCTGTCATTTTAAAAAGAGGATTATCATCAACTATAGAAGAATGGTTACTGAGTGCGGAACATATTATGGCTGGTGGAAACGAGAATGTAATTCTATGTGAAAGAGGAATAAGAACTTTTGAAACTTATACTAGAAATACTCTAGATTTAAGCGCAGTTCCTGTTGTAAAAAAACATTCACATTTACCAATAATAGTTGATCCTAGTCATGGAACAGGAAGCAGGGAATATGTAGAATCTATGGCAAAAGCATCTATAGTAGCAGGATGTGATGGACTTATGATAGAAGTTCATAATAATCCACAAAAGGCTTTATCTGATGGACAACAATCTATAACACCAGATGAATTTGATAGCCTTATGAAAAAAATAAAAATACTTTCAAATTTAGATATTTAATATGAAGGAGCACTATGCTCCTTTTTTTAATTATTGTGAAATTATATTTTATATGATTTATGTATAAAATGTAATTTCCAACTGATTATACTTTGTTAGCCAGGGAAATGGTTTTTAATGCATAATTTAGATAATATTTTTAAAAATAATATAAAAATATTATTTTAGGAGAAAAAAATGAAAAATAAAGTAAAATTAATTAGTATTTTATTATCTATTAGTATTATACTTTCTTTTCCTTTATTGTCTTTTTGTCATGACAGTAAAAATTATTTTTTTGAAAATCCTTATGGAATTTGCATAACTCCAGGAGAAGATGAAACTATGCTTAATTTTTCTTGGTATAGCAAAAAAGACAATGATAGTAAAATTAAGATTTTCAATGAATTTGGAGAAGAAAAAACTTATAAGGGTAAAAGTAAAAAATTAGATAATAACTTTGTAAGTAACAAAGTTACAGTGACAAATTTAAAAGATAATACCACATATTATTATTCATACAAATTAAATGGAGTTTGGAGTAGACCTATTGAATATAAAACTAAAAATAGCCTAGAGTTCTCCTTTGCATTTATGGCTGACCCACAAATTGGAGCATCTTCTAGGACTTTGAACTCAGTTGAAGAAGGAATAAAAAAAGATGTTTTAAGTTGGAATAAAGTAATAAATAAAGCATTGCAAAAAGAAAATAATCTTAGCTTTATAGTTTGTGGTGGTGATGAAACAAATACAAAGGAAGAAAATCAAAAGAAAATAAGTAATCAAGAGTATAGTGGATATTTATCACCATGTTATTTACAATATACCCCAATAGCCAATGTAATTGGAAATCATGACAAAGATAATGAAAATTTTTATAATCATTTTTATATGCCAAATTCATCATCTTTAGGAAAAAATATAGCTGGAGGAGATTATTATTTTAAATATGGAAATACACTATTTTTATTTTTAAATACAAATAATTTAAATATAAATGAACATAAACAATTTATAGAAAATACTTTGAAAAAAAATGAAGATGTTAAATGGAAAATTGCCCTATTTCACCATGATATTTATGGAGATGGTATACATTCACAAGAAAAAGATATAAAACAACTTAGAAATACACTACCACAAATACTAGAAAAAAATAAAATCGATTTAGCTTTGTGTGGTCATGACCATATTTATTCTAGAACATATACACTAAAAAATAATAAAAAAACAAAGGAATTTATTATAGAGAGATTTGATGATTTTAATGAAAAGGTGGAAATTATAAATAATTCAAAGGGAATAACTTATATTACAGGTGGTTCATGTACTGGTAGTAAGTTTTATAAATCTACTAACAACAAATCAAATTATGTAAAATTTAAATATGATGAAGAAAATCCTCTTTATACAATTATAAATGTTTCAAAAGATAAAATAATTATAAAAACATATAAAGTAAATAGTGATGAAATGATAGATAGTAAAATAATCATAAATAAATAAAAAATATCATATGGTGGTTTGTAATTATCACATAGTATATAATTATATTGAATTATAAAATATACATAGGGAGGTTTATATAGTGAAACAAAAAGTTTCAGAAGTACTTGAGAAAATAAGACCAGTTCTACAAAGAGATGGTGGAGATGTGGAATTAGTAGAAGTAAGTGATGACGGTATAGTATTAGTTAGATTAAAAGGAGCATGTTCTGGATGCCCAGGTGCTACAATGACTTTAAAAGCAGTTATAGAAAATTTATTAGTTAAAGAAGTTCCAGGAGTAAAAAAAGTAGTTGGAGTATAAATTTAAAATTAATGATGAATAAAGGGTCTCAATCATTAAAGTGGACCCTTTGTCAAGGACACTAGAAAAAAAGGGTGGCTAAGCCGCCA
>USRS01000115.1 GCA_900557165.1 uncultured Clostridium sp. | reverse complement strand
TATTAACTTGAGCAACGGACGAAGTCGTTGGCGACATGAACGAAGTGAATTTTTTATTTAAGTAATAAACAAAATCACGATAAATATAAAATTTAGTAAATTTTTGATTATTTACGACGATAATTACGAATATAATTATCGAAGCACCAGTTATTTAAAAAGCACTTTGCAGAATTATATCCAGAATTATACAACTTAATCATTTCTTTTTTAGTAATATCGAAGTTTATGGCGCTAATACCAAATGTAGGTATATTTACAATTCTAATAGCATCAGAATCCTTAAAATAAATTTGTTCACTAGTATCTAGTGAAGTTTCAACAACATCTATTAAAAAAGGAATGAGACTTTGACAATTACTAGGAGTACTTTCCACATCATTAAAAAGGTTAAAACCAAAAGTAGGCCACCTTGGCTTATCATTCACATCGAATATCCAAATGGGAAAATTACTCAAAAGGCCACCATCAACAATATAACTTGGATTTTCGTTTTTATTTAAAATAACGGGATTAAAGAAAAAAGGAATACTAAGACTCATTCTAACAGCTTTTGCAATTTCAAATTCCATTGGGTCTATATTATATTTTACTAAATCATCAGGAAGGACTACTAACTTATGATTAGTAACATCTGTTGCTATGACTTTTAATTTACTTTCATTGTTTTCATATATATCTTTAAAATATTTTTTACCCTTTAATTCAAATTTTTCTCTGAGGAAATTTTCCACATAATCTCCTGCATATATTCCTTTACAATAAAATAAAGATAAAAGAGAACCTACAAAAGGAACTGATTGAAGAGCATTTTTATCTGTAAATTTTTTGTAGTCAAGATTATACATAATATCTTTTATTTCAGATGCACTATATCCTACAGCTACAAGGGAGGCTATAATAGCACCTACAGATGTACCGGCAACTTTTTTCCATACATAACCACACTCTTCAAAATATGATAAGGCACCAACAAGGGCAATTCCTTTTACACCTCCACCTTTACAGACTAAATCTGCATACATAAGATTCACCACCAAAAATATAGTAGTACTAAATATAGTACAATATATCATATGAATGGATAGTGTATTATGATAAAAAAATAGTGGAAAATTAATCCCACTATTTTTTAGATTATAAAGAAAGAAGCAGATATTATTAAATATACAGCAAGAAGCTGAACACCTTCTAGCCAGTTACATTCACCATCATGGGAAACTTTATTGGCAATTACAACGGATGCAATTAAAGCTACTAGCTCAAACTCATTAAATACTATACTCATAGGTTTAAAAAATAAACTAATAAAAATAAGTATGGGAGCAACAAATAAAATAATTTGTAGGGAAGAACCTAGGGCAATTTCTAGGGCCACATCCATTTGGTCTTTTCTTGCCATAATTATGGCAGTAGTATGTTCTGCCGCATTACCTATAATAGGAATTAAAATTATACCAACAAAAAACTCACTCCAACCGAGAGACTCTGTTATAGACTCTACACCATTGACTAAAAACTCACTTTCTATGGCTATTAAAATAGTCACAACTACTAATATTAATATGGCCTTTTTTAAGGTCCACTTGGCACTTCCTTCTTTTGATGCTTCAGTATTATAAATGTCCTTATGTGTACTAAATGAAAATACAAGGCTAAGTATGTAAATAATAATCATAACTACAGCAACAAAAACACTAAGACCTTCATAACGTGTATTTAATAAAGCAGGGTCAACTGTATGGGTAAATAAAGCAGGAATACATAATCCCAAAACAGCAAATAAAAGCATGGAGGAAGTAACCTCACTTACCTTTTCATTAAATTTTTGTGTTTTAAATTTTAATCCACCGGCAAGCATACTAGCCCCAACAACTAAAAGGACATTTCCAATGACAGCTCCTGCTATGGATGATTTTACTATATCAAACAAACCTTGTTTTAGTGCAAAAAAAGAAATAATAAGTTCTGTGGCGTTACCAAAGGTTCCATTTAAAAAACCTCCTATTTTGGGACCTGAATAAAATGATATTTCCTCAGTACCCTCTCCCATAAGACCAGCTAGGGGAATTATAGATAAACAAGACAGTATAAACATAACACTGCCAGATGCATTCATAAATTTTGCAATAAAACTTATGGGAATGAAAATAAGCATGTATTTTAAAAATTTCATAAAAAGCCTCCTATTTTAAATTAGTATTAGCTTAACCTTAGAAAAATAAAATATTCTCATAGGAAAAAACAAAAATAAGCCCATAAATTTATGGACTTATTTTTGAAATATAATAATACAAGGAGAAATAATTTAAAAATTTTCCTCAAAATAATGAAGTAAAATAATTAAATTACTTATTAGTAATTGTAGTTCAATTTATAACAATAGACAATAAAAATTATAAATATATATAATTAAAGAGTATAAATAAGAAATAATATGGAAATAATTAAAAGTGTAAAGCCTTTATTTTTATTCTTGATTTTATTTATATTCTCGGTTTCTTAATAAAATATATCAGAAAAATGACTAGGAATTTAATTTCTTAGTCATTTTTTATGTAAAAATAAAGTAAAATATAAATCCTTTAGTAACAAAAAGGAAAGGATTGGAATATTATGAATTATAAGTGGTCAATTAAATCAAAACTAAATAAAAGGGTTTATATAATATTAAAGAGGATATAATTATTACCACTTAATATGCAAATTTTAAAAAACTCCATTCTGAAATTGTAAATTACAATTTATATAAATAAAATAGCTATTAAGAAAAGAATCTACTAATAAGGTAGGTTCTTTTCATATATAAAGGAAGTGAAAAAATGACAGTTATAAAAGGAATAGACGTATCTAAGCATAATGGCAAAATAAATTGGTCTAAAGTAAAAGATTCAGGCATTAAATTTGTCATAATACGTGCAGGATATGGCTCAAATACTATAGATGAAAGATTTGAAGAATATATAAGAGGTGCCATTAAGGAAAAAATTGATGTGGGCATATATTGGTTTAGTTATGCCACAAATGAGGAAAAAGCAAAACTTGAAGCTAAAAAATGTATGGAAGTAATAAAACCATATAAGGAGCATATTATATATCCTGTATTTTATGATTTTGAATATGATAGTGTAAGATATGCTAAAAAACAAGGTGTATCCATAAATAAAACTAAAGCTACAAATTTTGCGTATGCCTTTTTAAAGGAAATAAAAAAGGGTGGTTATAAACCTGGATTATATACAAATTTAGATTTTTCTAAAAATTATTTTTTCAAAAGTATATTAAGAGATTATGATGTATGGATAGCACAATATGGTTCTAGATTATACTATAAAGATCCTCATGTAATGTGGCAATATAGCGAAAGTGGTAGAGTAAATGGAATAATTGGAAATGTGGATATGAATTATTGTTACAAGAAATATAATAAAAATGAAAGTTCAAGAAATGAAAATACAAGTGAAAATAAAAAAGAAGATAGTTCTAAGGAAACTTCAATAAAAGAATTACAAAAAGCTTTAAATAAGTCATATAATTTAAATTTAAATGTGGATGGAAGTTTTGGACCAAAAACTAAGGCTGCAGTAAAAGAAAATGAACTAAGTACAAAACAAGGGAATAAAAAACTAGACCATACTAAATGGCTTCAAAAAGCATTAAAAGGTAAGGGATATAGTCTTGATGTGAATGGATATTTTGGCCAAGATACTAAGGGTAAACTTGAAAAATATCAAAGGGCAAATAATTTACAAGTTGATGGCATGGCAGGAATTGCAACTCATACTTCCATAATAAATCATAAATAATTTTTATTAAATTTGATGAAATTAATTAATATATGGTAAAATATAAAAATACAATTCACTATTAAGGAGAGACTAACATGGAAGAAATGACTATACTTATTACAAATGAAGCTAAGAGAGAACTAGATAAATTATTGGCTAATAGTGATAAGACATGTGTAAGAATATTAACTAGATGTATTACAATGACTTCAGATGCTAAGGTGGATCTAGAGTTAGATGAGCCAACTCCTGATGACAATTTATATGATGTTGATGGATATAAGGTTATAATAAATAAGGTTCTTGATTCACAAATGAATTATATTACCATATCATATGGAGGACTGCTAAGCCGTGATTCCTTCTCAGTAGATGCGGATTTCAACTTTTATTATTAAATTAAAAATAAAATTATATTGTTGGCATAAAAAGTTTTTCACTGAAAACTGAATAAACTCAACAAAGTATTTCATAATTAAATAATGATATGCTCCTTTTATAGTAGACAGTTAAAATAAAAAATTGTCGCTATGAAAGGAGCATATTTTATTGAAATAAAATTGAAAGTATTAAG
>USRS01000114.1 GCA_900557165.1 uncultured Clostridium sp. | reverse complement strand
CTTTAATTTCTTACACCCATTTTTAAAAATTATGAATAATTTAATAGCTGGTCTTTATTCCTTCTAACTTATTAATTATTTTTTCTTCCATATATCTCCCTCCATATTTATTTATAATAATAGCTTATATATAAAAAAATCCAGGTCAACATAACCTGAATTTTTAATTTATATAAGTAGCATAAATATAAAATGTGCTGAAATTCCTGCACAAATTCCTCCAATAGTATGTGAAATTATGGCTTTTCCTGTTAAATGTCTTGCATCAAGAGCATCCATCATTCCCACATGGGTACTTAAATATCCACTCCAACACATACCCATAGCTGTAAATACAGCTATATCATTTGCTGTTACTATTCCATCAGTAATAAACTGTGGAACTAAACTCATTGCGGCTCCAACTGCGCCTAATGATGTTATAGGAAAAGCAATTGCTTCTGGTGAAGTAAATCCAAATAGAGGATCTAATATAAAACTTAATTTTTCTCCTATAACAGGTAAAATTCTTATGCCCTCATAAGCTGCTCCTGTATAAATTGCTTCTCCTGTAATAGGATCTGTAGATGGTCCAAAAGTTAATATCATTACTAAGGTACAAACAATTAATACTCCAGGTATTATTGCTATTCCTAGCTCAACTCCATTTTTGCCACCTTCAAGCATTGCATCTAATGCCCTTTGGAATGTATTTCCGTCTCTTATTTCTCTCAAATCTTCAACTTTTTCTTTTTGAATAGTTTCAACTTCTTCTTTTTTATAATTATATGCTTTTTTAGTAAAGCGCATCATTATTCTAACACTTACAATACTTCCTATAATAGCTCCAACATTACCTATAATAGCTGGTAAAACAAAATCACTTCCCTGAGATATCATAAATGTAGTAAGTATAAGTCCCATTCCAAAAGATGTCCCTAAATTACAAAGAGCTGGTACTTGATAATCTTTTAAATATTTTGTAAATGATTTATCCTTTGCAAAAGCTATTATTGCTGGATTATCTGATAAATATGTTGTTATAGCTCCTGGCATACCATATAAAGGTTTCATAAATATGGCAAAAATTTTATTTAAAAGAGATATGACTCCAAATTCAGATAGAAGTGAACTTAATGCTCCTGCCAATACAGACATAGACATTATTAAAAATACTGTATTTAAAAGTAAATCATGTGCTGTATTCATAAGTACCTTAAACATGATTCCAGCCCCCATAATATTAGCTATATAAACAAATCCTCCAATTAATATAGCTAGAAAAATAAAAGTTTCTAAACTCACCGATTTTACTTTTCTCTTTTTTGTATCTTTATTCATAGTACAAGTTACTTTCAAATATGTAATTTTAATTATTTCTTTACTTTAATTTTAACAACCTTTGACCACTTCTTAGCGCCAACTGCTTTTACTCTTACATATAATTTCTTCTTGTTCTTTTCAATATTTTATTTAAATTATATTGTATATAATTTAAATAAAATAAACCTAGAATCTTATTATAAAAATAAGATTCTAGGTTTATTTTTAAATTATAAAATTTTTACAAATAATACAAAACTAAGGTCTTATAATGTTTGTTGCTCCTGACATTTCTTCAACTATTGAGTACATGTTTGTTACTTTCCCAACTTTTAATTTATCTTGTAAATTATAGAAGTTTAAGCATGTTCCACAACTTAATATTTCTACACCTTTTTCTTCTAATTCCTTTAAATCTTCTATAGAATCAGATCCTTCTGTTGATAATTTTACTCCACCATTATATAAAAGTACTGATTTAGGTAGTTTATCTAATTGAGTTATAGCATATATAAATCCTTTTATAAGAACTTTTCCAAGTTCATCATCGCCTTCACCCATTTTATCACTACTTAATACTACTACTATTTTTTCTTCTTTTTCAACTGTTGTTACAACCTCTTCTTCTGCTTGACTTTCTACTACTTCACCACATTTAACTTTTATAAGATAGTTTTTTTCTCCAAGCTTTTCACAAGTTGATTCTAAGTTTTTTTGATTAACCATTTTAGTTACATTTTGTACTGCAATTTCATTATCCACATTTATTTCAACTATTGCTGCTCCAGTTAAAGATTCTATTGCTTTTTTAGCTTTTACAACTGGTATTGGACAATTATCCCCTATTGCATTTACTTTTACTATATTCATTTTCATCCTCCTAATATATTTTTATTTAAATCCAATAATTGCAGCCCCTAAAGCTCCTATTATTTGGCTATCTTCAGCTATAAATATTTTTTTATTTAATTTTTCTTCTAACATTTTAACTAATTCTTTGCTCTTTGCTAATCCTCCAGTAAATGCTATTATATCTTCTAAATTCCCTTTATTTAATATGGATATTCCTTTATTGGCAATAGATTTTAATATACCTGCTGCTATATTTTCCTTTGGAATATCTTGAGCCAAAAGACTTATTATTTCTGATTCAGCAAATACAGTACACATACTTGAAATATTTTCTGGAATAGCATCCTTTGCCAATTCATCTATATTTTCAATATCACTGCCAAGTTTGTTGGATGTTACTTCTAAAAATTTTCCTGTACCTGCTGCACATTTATCATTCATAATAAAGTTAATTACATTTCCATCATTATCAATATTAATAACTTTACTATCTTGTCCACCTATATCAAGTATGGTTCTAACATCTTTATTTAAAAAAAATATTCCTTTTGTATGACAAGTTATTTCTGTGACTTTCTTATCAACAAAGTCCATACTAACTCTACCATAACCAGTTCCTATTACTTTTTTTATTTTATCCTTGTCCACTTTATCCGTCAATAGATTATATGCTTCTAAGGACGTTCTCTTTGGACTCCACCCTGTTGGTATGATGACCTTTTTTATTATTTTTTGTCCATCAAATAAAACAGCTTTTGTTGCCACAGATCCTGAATCTATACCTATACTATATTCTTTCAATATTCCCCTTACCCTTCTATCTAGCTTTCTATCATCTCTATAAATGCTTCAAATCTCGTTCTTAACTGTTCTGTATCTGATTGAGAGTAGTCAGTTTCAATTGCCATATAATGAATTTTTTTATCATTTACAACAAATTCTTTTATTCTATTACTTTCCACATTAAATGGATGACATGACTGAAGTGCTATATCTATTACACCATCAATTTTAAATTCTTCAATTAATTCATCTATTAATTGAATTCTCTTATCATTGTTCATCATACAAGCACAACCTATATTTAAATATTTTTTTGCTAATGCATCATAAACATCAGGATTATTTTCATCAACTAATTCTCTATTATTTCTTATAGATGAACATAATTCATAAGCAACTATTGACCCACCAGATTCTTCAATTGTATTTATTATTTTATTAGTACATCCTCCTATAGGAGAGCCTGTTATTAATATTCTAGGTGCATCTTTTTTGACTGGAGACTCACCTTTTTCATATCTTAATTTTGTATCATCAATAATTTTTCTCAAACTTTTCTTTAATTCTTCCCTATCAAATTTAAATTGAGCTTGATAAGACACTTGATATAATTCCATTCCTGTTAATGCTGACGGTTGTAATTTCCCTAAATCATAATATTCATTTAATAATTTTCGCTCTTCATTTTTATCTTTTATTGCTTCTTTTATATCTTCTTCTGTTATAGTTATATCTAGTTCTTTTTCTAATACTTCTTTTAATAAAATAATCTCATCTTTCCAAAGGTTAAATTCATATTTTCCACTTGCTCTGTTTGGTAATTGCATAACATGCATTGGTTTAACTTTAGATAGTTCTTCATACATTTTTTTCTTACCATCACATGTAGTTTCTCCAATAAGTAAATCAGAGAAATAAAAATATGGACATGTATCAGTTATTGCATGGCCATAACTTGATTTTATCAAAGGGCATAGATTTCTCGGTAATACTTTTTCAGCAGCTGGAATTGGCTCTTCGCTTACCCCACAAACACCTACTGGAATAGCTTTTGCTGCAATAATTATTTCAGATGGTGTAAAACAGCAAAATGTTCCAATCATTTTTTTTCCACTATCTTTAACTTCTTTTGCGGCTAAAAAACCATTTTTTCTAGCTTGGGCAAAAGTTTCAAATTGATCTGGTAAATTATTTATATCACTCATTTTCTCCCCCTAAAATATTAATTTATTTCTTTAATTTTTCTCTTAAATCAACTTCATAGTATCAAATCTAAATATAAAAAACTATATTTATTGAAATTATTTATATTTAATGATGTTTTATTATTTTTTTCTATTAATTTTTTTACAAAAATAGACCGAAGATTAATAATAATCATCGGCCTTTTCATATTCTATGTAATAAAAAAGATTACGTGGCTACGTCTTACTCTCCCAGGCAGTTGCCCACCAAGT
>USRS01000113.1 GCA_900557165.1 uncultured Clostridium sp. | reverse complement strand
GGTGTTGAAATACCAACAGAAGAAATACCAGTTGTTCAAAAATTAATGATAAAAAAATGTAACGAAGCTGGAAAACCAGTTATAACTGCTACTCAAATGCTTGATTCTATGATTAGAAACCCAAGACCAACAAGAGCAGAAGTTACAGACGTTGCAAATGCAATATATGATGGAACAGATGCAATAATGTTATCTGGAGAAACTGCTGCAGGTAAATATCCAGTGGAAGCAGTTAAAACTATGGCTACAATAGCAAAAAGAGCAGAAGAAACAATGAGAAACAGAAGAGATAAAATAAATAAATCTAAAAATGTTACAGACGCTATAAGTTATGCTACTTGTACAACAGCTATGGACTTAGAAGCAAAGGCAATACTTAGTTCAACTGCTTCAGGACATACTGCAAGAATGGTATCTAAATTTAGGCCAGATTGTCCAATAGTAGCAACAACTAGCAATGAAAGTGTTAGAAGACAATTAGCGCTAACTTGGGGAGTGCTACCACTTATGAGGGAAAAATCAGCAAATATAGATCAAGTTATAGTAAACTCTATAGAAGCTGCAAAAACTTCAAATTATGTAAGTAAAGATGATGTAGTAGTAATAACTGCCGGTGGTGGTGAAACTACTAATTTAATAAAAGTTGAAACAGTTTAATAAAAATTCTTTAAATTAAAAAACCTTAAAAATAAAAATTCTTTAAATTAATCTATTCTGCCTAGTAATACATAAATTCGTGTTGCTAGGCAGAATTATTTGTAAGGATATTATGTGCGTTTGAACTTGTGAAAAGTTTCTTAAATATAATTCAATGGTTGTACTAAATGGAAGTTTGCGTAAAGGTTGTAATACTGAATAAATTATAAATATGGTCTAGGTTTTCTAGACCATATTTATGATCATTGCATATAAATGAGAATTAATGACCTTTATGCTTTTCTTTTTTCTTCTTTTGTTTCAAGGAAAATTTTAATTCTTTTTATTGTTTTTTATTTTTCTTTGCATTATTTTATAACCAATTTCTTTTTGCGTTAAAGTATTTTGTGAAGTTGATTTTCTAAAGGATAATGAAAAGAAATTTTTTAATATGAATTCATATAATTGAGCATCTGTAGGTTCGACTCCAAATACCACTTTTGCAACTTCATAGTTTTTTTACTTTCACTTTCGAAAATACCTATCCAAAAAGGATTTTCAAATATAACTGTAAAAGTTCCACTAACTTTATCCATAATACATTTCTCCTGTTTATTTATTACAAGAGAATGGACAACCCCAGGAGGGCAGGTTACTGCTATGTTTAATAGGTCTGGACTACCAACCAGACAGTGTTTTTATCTCTTATTTATATTATATCAATATTAAAAGATAAGAATACTGTATAAGTTAATTTAATATAGATTATGAATTTTATAGATTATATAACTGTATTTAGGGAATAAAAATAATAAATAAATTAAAGAGAAAGGAATATTCGTATGAAAAAATTAGCAACATTTGCTGGTGGATGTTTTTGGTGTATGGTAAAGCCTTTTGATGAATATAAAGGCGTTGAATCTGTCATATCTGGTTATACAGGTGGTCATACTGAAAATCCAACTTATGAAGAAGTTTGTACTGATTTAACGGGTCACATTGAAGCTATTCAAATAACCTTTGATGATGAGATAATCACTTACAAAGAATTATTGGATATGTATTGGAGTGTTATTGATCCAACTCAAGAAGGAGGACAATTTGCGGATTTAGGTCATCATTATGAAACTGTGATTTTTTATCATGATGAAAAACAAAAGGAAGAAGCAGAAGAATCTAAGGAAAAACTTGATAAAAGTGGATTGTATGATAGACCAATAGTAACTAAAATTCGAAAAGCAGAAACTTTCTACATAGCTGAAGATTACCATCAATATTATTACAAGAAAAATCCCGACCATTATAATAGATATTATAAAGGTTCAGGAAGAGCAAAATATATAAATAAAATTTGGGCAAAGAAAAATCTTACACCTATGCAATATGAAGTAACACAAAATTCAGCTACGGAGCCTCCATTTAACAATGAATATTACAATAATTTTGAAAAAGGAATATATGTTGATATTGTAAGTGGAGAAGTCTTATTTACTTCAAAGGATAAATTTGAATCAGGATGTGGATGGCCAAGCTTTTCTAAGCCAATTGAAAAAGGTGTTTTAGGATTTAAAATGGATTACTCTCATAATATGGAGAGAGTAGAGGTTACAGGTGAGGAAAGTAAATCTCATTTAGGACATGTTTTTGATGATGGTCCAAAAGAACTTGGTGGACTTAGATTTTGTATAAATTCTGCATCACTTAGATTTATTCCAAAAGAAAAAATGGTAGAAGAAGGATATGAGAAATACTTAAAATATTTATAAAATTAATTTTACCTATATACTAAATAATTGTAAAATAAATCACATTATGATAAACTTAAAGTTAAGCATTTATTAATATCATAAATAGGAGGTTGCCTATGTTAAATAATGTATTAATGGGAGTACAACTTGTTTTAGCAGCGCTTTTAATATTAGCAATAATGCCACAAGAAAGTAAAGATAACTTTAAGTCGGACTTTGGTGGAGATGGTGCTTCTACACAAGCTTACTTTAAACCAAAAGGAAAACAAGCTTTTCTTTTAAAAACAACTAAAATAGTATCAGTATTATTTTTCATAAATGCAATAGCATTATTAGTTGTAAACAAATAATATTAAATAAATGGCCAAATTTAATATTCAAAAGTTAAAGGTTAAATTTAATTTTTAAACAAAAGGATGATTATGCGAAAGTATAGTCATTTTTTGTATCAATTATTAAAGAAAAGGGGTAAGGTTTATGGAAGAAATGGATAATACTTTAGAATGGGTATTTATATCAAAATGTAAAATACCTGAAGATATAGTAGATATACTGGCTCCTGGGGAGGTGGCAGTAGCATCTTATAGAACCTTGAGGGATAGTGCAACTTTTACGGATAAAAGAATAATAATAAGGGATGTACAAGGACTAACTGGCAAAAAAGTTGAGTTGTATTCAATTCCTTACTCATCAATAAATATGTGGTCAACGGAGACGGCAGGTTTGTTATTTGATTTGAGTGCAGAAGTAGAGTTTTGGACTAAAGCAGGTAAGATGAAAATAATTTTACAAAAAGGTGTAGATGTAAGAGAGTTTGATAGACTTATAGCACACTGTATTTTAAGATAAAAAAATAAAACTATTTTAAAGATAATTGAATTATTTTTAAAATGGTTTTTTTTTATTGCAAGGAAATATTACATAAATAAAAAATACTTAAGGTTTAATAAATTAACCACATAAAATTTTATTATATAAATAAAAATTTTATATATTGATTTGAATTTTTCTTAAAAACTAGTATACTAGTTATTGAGATTAAATATGAACGTAAAAAAGTGTAGGAGGAATTGAATTGATATTATTCAAAAGGCATGAAAGAGAAAGCGCAAAAGAATATGCATATAGAGTATTGAAGGATAATATAATGTCCTTAGAATTAAAGCCGGGAGAAGTATTGAGCGAAATGGAATTAGCTGAAAAACTAAACTTATCTAGAACACCAATTAGAGAAGTTATAATGAGGCTAAAAGGAGAACATTTAATAGATGTTAAGCCACAATCGGGTACATCAGTATCTCTTATAGATATGGATTTAATTGAAGAAGCTGTATTTATGAGATTTGTTATAGAAGAAGAAGTGTTAAAATTGGCTTGTAAGAGTTTTCCGAATGATTTATTTTTAGAATTAGAAAAAAACTTATATGCTCAAGAAGTAATAGCCAATATGGAAGGTGGAGAATTAGAATTTCATAAATTAGATAATAAATTTCATGAAATTTTATTTACAGGAGTTAGGAAAAGTAATATATGGCAAAGTATACTTAGCATAAGTACACATTACAATAGATTGAGACTTTTAACTCAAAAAACTGATTCTAAAGAAGATGTTGTAAATCAACATAGAGAATTTTTAAAAGTTATAAAAAATAAAGATGTAAGTGGTATAAATAAAATAATGAATTCTCATAGAACATATTCAATGAGTACTTGGGATTACTTGCTTCAAGAGGGAAGTGGTGTATCTGATTACTTTAAAAAATAAATATTTAAATGTTGTAAATATAAGGCGAAGATATATATAGATTATCTATATATATCTTTTTTTGTAGAAATAATAAAAACTATTGAAAAAATGTTAAAAATATGTAATAATTAATGTGTAACTAGTATACAAGATATGTGAAAAGGAATATTAATAATATAAAAACAATTAAAAATACAAGTTATAATAAAGGGAAAATGTTTATTGATAACAGTTAAAATATTTAATGCAAGGAAATGAAAACATTTGCAATGTGTAAAAATACAAATTTTATATTTAATTATATAATATTATTTTAAAAATAT
>USRS01000112.1 GCA_900557165.1 uncultured Clostridium sp. | reverse complement strand
GAGGTCAATTACTAGATTTATTAGGCAATAAATTTAATTTATCTCGAAATAAGCCAATGCCTAAATTTTTAAAAAGTAAATTATTTAGATATGGGTTTTTAATATTCTTTATGACTATGTTTTTAATTATGCTATTTAATACTTATCTAGTATTTGCTGGTACTCGTGATTTAAAAGAAGTGCTTCAAATTATTTGGTCTTTCAAACTACCTTGGAAAATTTCTAATACTGATATTTTCCCTCTTTGGGTGTATCAATTTGCCCTTGGATTTTATAGCATGATGTTAACTTCAACAATACTTGGTATTATAACCATGATTTTATACAAACCTAAATCTTGGTGTGTATATTGTCCTATTGGTACAATGACACAGTTAATTTCTAAAACTAAGTATAATCCCAAAAACTAATAAAATAAGGTAAGGTAGCATAATAATTTTTAATTATTTATAACACCTTACCTTATTTTTATATTATATCTTACTACTCACCATATAAAATATTTTTTATTTAATTTTTATAAAAACTATCTTTTCTATGCACTTTACAGTCCCATTATTCATCAAATTTTCATAATATAAACTATCTTTATACTTTTGGAGGATATATTATGGATTTTATTGACAGCATGATTTCAGAAAGATTGGGCGATTTATCTTTCTTTAACACTACTACACGATTGTATAAATTTGAAAAACTTAAGAAAATAACAAAAGATGCACAACTTAAAAATCCTGGGATAAAACTTATAAATTTGGGTGTTGGTGAACCTGATAGAATTGCCAATGATAAGGTTATTGATGTACTTTGCAAAGAATCCTATAAAAACGAAAATAGATTTTATGCTGATAATGGTATTTTAGAGTTTCAAGAGGCTGCTTGCAGATTTATGAAAAATGTATATGATATAGATAACTTAACTTGCGACAATATTATGCATGGAATTGGTTCCAAGTCTATACTTGCCATGATTCCCATTGGATTTATTAATCCTGGAGATGTATGTTTAATGACAGTTCCAGGCTACCCTATCATGGGAACTTATTCTAAATTTTTAGGCGGAGAGGTCTATAATTTACCTCTTTGTGAAAAAAATAATTTTTTTCCTGATTTAGAAAGCATTCCTCAGGATATTTTAACAAGAGCAAAGCTGATTTATATAAACTATCCTAACAATCCAACAGGACAAACTGCGACTAAGGAGTATTATAAGTATTTAATTAGTTTTTGTAAAAAAAATAAAATATTTATAATCTCAGATATGGCCTATGGTACTTTAACTTATAATAATTATAAACCTCTTAGCATATTAAGTATTCCTGGTGCCATGGATGTTGCCATGGAAATTCACTCTTTATCAAAATCATTTAATATGACTGGCTTTAGAATGGCTTTTGTCGTTGGTTCTACTAAATCTATTAAACTTTATTCTACAATTAAAGGTCATACTGATTCTGGACAATTTATTCCCATTCAAAAAGCTGCTGCTTTTGCCTTAGATAATTATAAAGAACTTATTGAAGAAAATATAAAAAGATATTCTCGAAGATTTAACTTGCTTGTTGATGTACTAAAAAATATTGGCTTTAAAGTAAATAAACCCGATGCGGGATTTTATCTTTATGTTCCTATACCTAAGGGGGCAGGGGATATAATTTTTCATAATAGTGAAGAGGCTTTTGCTTATATACTAGAGCATGCTATGATTTCCACTGTACCCTGGGATGATTGTGGATCTTACTTAAGATTTTCTGTAACTTATGAAGCTTTAACACAACAAGATGAAATTGAGCTTATGGATGAAATTTTCAATAGACTAAATTCTCTTAACTTAATATTTTAAAAAAACAAAAAGACAGTTTTTGCTGTCTTTTTCACGTTTTTGCTATTTATTTTTAATTTACTATATTTTAGAATTAAATAATGATACTATTTAATTTATAAAATAAATAGTTTAAGGAGAGTTAATCATGTTTTTAGTAAAACATTTTAAAGATTTAACTGTAAATGAATTTTATGAAATAGCTAAAGCAAGATATGATGTTTTTGCTTGTGAACAAAAAATTACTATGGAAAATGATTTTGATAATGTCGATAAAAATTCTTATCATATTTTTAGTATGGATAATGGAATTGTAACATCTTATGCAAGAATAATACCTTGTGAATTTAGCAATTATGATGATGTATCCATTGGTAGAGTTTTAGTAATTAAAAATTATAGAAATAAACATCTTGCTAAAAATTTAATGACAAAAGCCATCGAATTTGTAAAAAATGATTTAAAAGAAGAGCACATTACCCTATCAGCTCAATATTACATAAAAAATCTTTATAGTTCTTTAGGATTTAAAGAAATTTCACCAATTTATGATGAATGTAATATTCCTCATGTTAAGATGAGATTATAATTTTTTGTAAAATAAAACCTCCAGTCTATATATTAAAAATATAAAGATTGGAGGCAATATATAAATTTCTATTAAATATTTTTCACAAGATTTTGAGCCCATTTCTTTGAAATTGCTCTTGGTACTCCAAATATAAATTTAACTACTTCTTCTGTGTAAGTAAGTCCAACTAATATATAAATTGGTAATCCTTTATAAGCTGCAAAAAATGTTAGAGGTAATGAAACTATCCACATGCATCCCATTTCTAAAAATAATGCATATTTAGTATCTCCTCCACTTCTAAGTACACCTATTATTATAAATGTATTAAATGTTTTAAGAGCCATAAGTATTCCCATTATTACAAATATTTTTTTAATATCTGGCATAAGTTGATCTGATACACTAAATAACTTAATTAATCCTGGAATAGATATTATTAATAAAAGTCCAAATATAGCTCCTACAAGTGTTACTAATATGGCAAATTTCTTAGAATAATGAATAGCTTTTTTTATATTGTCAGCACCTAGTTCATTTCCAATCATTATCGATGAACCAATTGCAACACAAACAGCTGTAACTATAAAAAAGTTACCTGTACTTGAAGCAATTTGACTGGCTGCAATGGCTGATGTTCCAGCTTTTGAATAAGCTACCGCATATAAGACTGTACCAAAGGCCCATAAAGTGTCATTTAAAAATGTTGGTGTAGTTTTTGATATATAAGCTTTTAATAAATCTTTATTTATTAATTTTATATCTTTAAAAGTAAATCTCAGCTCATAGTCATCTTTTATAAAATAAATATAACTTACAAGTAAAATTAATTCTATTATTCTTGCTATAACTGTTGCTATAGCTGCTCCACTTGCTCCTAAAGCTGGCATGCCTAGTTTGCCAAATATAAATACATAATTTAAAATAATATTTATAAAAAGTGAAATTGTACTACATATCATTCCTAATTTAGGATTTCTAATACTTCTAGATCCCATACTAAATACATTACTAATTGCAATAATTAGATAACAAAATCCTATTATTGAAAAATAATTTGTTGCTACTTTAATAACATCTAAATCTTTTGAGAAAAAGTAAATTATAAACTTTGGTGAAAAAAGTGCTACTATCATAAAAGTTATTCCAATCATTAATGCTGATATTACACTTAAACCAGTTATTTTTCTAATATTTAATTTATCATTTTTTCCATAAAATTGAGCAATAAATAAAGATGCTCCTCCTATAATTCCTGACAATGCCATATTATATAAAAAGAAATATTGGTTAGCAATACCAATCGATGCAACTGAAATTTCTCCCAATCCTCCAACCATTATTGTATCTACCATATTAATTAAATTTGATAATAAATTTTGAATTATTATGGGAATACATAAAGTAATCAACGTTTTATAAAATTTTTTATTGTCTTCATTTAATACTACTATTTCTTTCAATCTCTCACCTCATATTTACGATTATCTTAGTTGCTATTAAACTCTACTACACATTCTTATATTATTTCAAGAAAATAAATCATATTAATTTACAATTTTTAACTTAAAAACAAAAGGAAATTCCTTTTTTATAAGGAATTTCCTCTAATTATTATTCTTCTGTTGAAGATTCTATTTCTTCTTCTATCATTTCTTCTTGTTCTTTAGATATTAATTCACCAACAGTCGCTATAACTTTGTCTTCATCAATATCAGCTTTTAATTTGTCTGAAATATGTAAGTCTTTTAATAAAATAGAGTCTCCATGTTCTAATTTAGATACATCAATTGTTAAATTTTCTGGAATATCCTCTGGGTGACCTTGTACTTGTACTTCTGATACAAATACTTCTAATAATAATCTTTTTGATTCTAGGTAGCCTTGCCCTACAAAATTTACAGGTACTTTTAATTTAACTAAATCTCCTTTTTTAACATATTGGAAATCTAGGTGTATTATTTCTCCAAAAGTATTTCTTTGTACTTCTTTTAATACACAGTGCTCCATAGTTCCATCAAGGTTTAATGCTAATACTGAATTTCTACTACTAGATAATAACTTAAGCATTTCTTTTCTATCCATTTTGCATGGTATAGATTTTTCTAATGATTCACCATAAATTATACCTGGTATTTGTCCATTCATTCTTACTTTTTTACCTTTTTCACTTCTTTGAGCTACATTAAAAACTAAATTTTGCATAGTATCCCTTCTTTATACATTATTTTTTGTTTTACAAGAAAAGTATAGCACTTTATCCTTTATAATTCATTATGGATTTTAAATTTATTTTTTAAACATTTTTCTCAAAATTTCTCTCATGGAAAAATTAGTATATTATTTTAACCTTAAAATATTTATTAAAATTCACCTTATTCAAAATTTCCCTACAATCAAAAAAACTGTAATTGATTATTCAATTACAGCCTTTTTTATAATTTATATCTTATCCGAAGTATCTTTCTAATAATCCTAAGAATGCTTTACCGTGTCTAGCTTCATCTTTACACATTTCATGAACAGTGTCATGTATAGCATCTAATCCTAATTCTTTAG
>USRS01000111.1 GCA_900557165.1 uncultured Clostridium sp. | reverse complement strand
TGTTTTTTCTTTTTTTATGCTCTTATCTCCATTTAAGAATGCTCCATTTTCACATCTATTTCCTGAAATAAAAATTTCATTTTCTGAAAATTTATTTATAGTAAGTAAACATTTATTAAGGCAACCTTTACATCTTTTTACAGTAGTATCTAGTTTTATATTATTTAAACCTTGTTCATCAAGTAGAGTACTTTCTTTTCCTTCTTTATATTGTGATTTAGCAATTAAAGCACAACCAAAAGCTCCCATTATTCCAGATATATTTGGTCTTATAACTTCTCTTCCCGTCAATTTTTCAAAAGCTCTAAGTACTAAATCATTATAGAATGTTCCACCTTGAACTACTATATTTTTACCTAATTGACTGAAATCTCTTATTTTTATAACCTTAAATAAGGCATTTTTTATAACTGAATAAGAAAGTCCTGCAGAAATATCTGCCACAGTTGCACCTTCTTTTTGAGCTTGCTTAACTTTAGAATTCATAAATACTGTACATCTAGAACCTAAATCCACTGGATTTTTTGAGTAAATTCCTATTTTCGCAAAATCCTCTATACTCATAGATAATGATTTTGCAAAAGTTTCTAAAAAAGAACCACATCCTGAAGAACAAGCTTCATTTAATATTATGCTATCAATTACTCCATTTTTAATTTCTAAACATTTCATATCTTGGCCACCAATATCCAAGATAAAATCTACATCTTTATTGAAAAATTTAGCCGCTTTATAATGAGCTATAGTTTCTATTTCACCTAAATCAACTTTCAAAGCTTTTTTTAGTAAAGCTTCACCATATCCTGTTACACAAGAATTTAAAATTTTACATTCTTTTGGCAATACTTTATAAATTTCTTTTAAAACCTTTATGGATGTTTGTAATGGACTTCCTTCATTGCTACTATAATATGTATAAACTAAGTTATAATTTTCATCCATAATAGCAGCTTTTGTTGTAGTAGACCCGGCATCTATACCTAAATAAACATTTCCTTTTAATTCACCTATATCTATTGATTTTATTGAATCCTTATTATGTCTATTTAAAAATTCATTATAATCCTTTTCATTATTAAATAAAGGTTCCAATCCTTTATTTCCACTTATATCTATACTTTCTATTTTTCTGCATCTATCTAATAAATTACCTAAAGATATACTTTCTTCTTCTTTAGATAATAAAGCTGCTCCCAAAGCTATATAAAGTTGAGCATCTTTAGGAAAAATTATATCCTCGTCTTTTAGATTTAATACATTTTGAAAAGCCCTTCTTAGTTCTGATAAAAAATAAAGAGGCCCTCCTAGAAATGCTACCTTACCTTCTATTTTTCTTCCACAAGATAATACGCTTACTGTTTGCACAACTACGGCATTGAATATACTCATGGCAATGTCTGACTTTTTAGCACCGTCATTTATTAGTGGTTGTATATCTGTTTTTGCAAATACACCACATCTAGAAGCTATAGGATAAATTACTTTATAATCTTTTGCCATTTCATTTAAACCTGAAGCATCTGTTTTTAAAAGTGTAGCCATTTGATCGATAAATGCTCCTGTCCCCCCAGCGCAAATACCATTCATTCTTTGGTCTATTCCACCACTTAAATAAGTTATCTTGGCATCTTCTCCACCAAGTTCAATAACAACATCAGTTTCAGGATTATATGTTTCTATGGCTTTAGTAGAGGATATTACCTCTTGTACAAATTTCAAATTTAAGTAATTTGATATATCCATTCCACCAGAACCAGTAACAACTACTGATATGTTTATATCTCCTAGTTTTTTATATACATCTTGTAAAATTTCTTTAACAGCTTTTTTTACATCGGAGAAATGTCTTCTATATTCTTTAAAAATTATTTCATCCCTATCTAAAATAACTGTCTTAACTGTTGTAGAACCAACATCGATTCCCATATTATATGTCTTTTTCATAATACTTCCCCCCATGAATATGTCAACCTTGCTCTTTTAGTTAAAATTGTACATATTTAATAATGATAGTTAATTTTTTATATAATATCAACAGAAAAATAAATTTATATTATTAAAAAAATTCTACTAAAAATGCCTTTTACCTTTTCTATATATTTTTTTACTTTCTTTAAGTTTATTAAAATATATTCTATTAATTCAATTATGATAACAAAGTATATAAATATGAAGGAAATTTTACATTTCATTTACACCAAACATTAGTTTTGTATATAATATAATTATCACAACTAAGTTTCAATATCAAAATAATTTTTTAATTATTTATAATTGATTATCATATGATAAGTATTTTACTTTGAAAGGTGATGATATTTTGAAATCAGTATGCAGAGAAATTGAAATTGTAACAGTCTTTGATAGGTATGGCAATATCAAGCCTATTAAATTTAGACTTTGTGACGTAAATAGTAATAATATCATAAGAGTAGATAAAATTTTAGACGTAATTGATAATATCTCAGATGATAAAAAAACTGTAACTTATAAGTGCCAGTCTTTTATAAAAAAGCAAGAAAAATTATATAACATTAAATATGACAAAGAAAAATCTAAATGGTCTTTATATGGATTTTAAATTATATGATGCATTTTACAATGGTCCTAAGTCTAATGAAAAAAATCTATTTATTTGACTTTTGATGAAGGTTATGAAAATGGTTATACTAATAAGATTTTAGATGTATTAAAAGAAAAAAATGTAAAAGCCATTTTCTTTGTTACGTCTCATTATATTACCTATTCTCCTGATACAGTAAAAAGAATGGTTGCCGAAGGTCACGTTGTTGTAATCATATTAATCACCATTATTCTATGCCGAGTGTTACTTATTCAAAAGAAGTTTTTAATAGCGAAATTACTGATACAGAAAATAAATTTAAAGAGTTAACTAAAGAAGATATGCCTAAATTTTTTAGACCACCTATGGGTAAGTTTTCGCAAAAAAGTCTGGCTATGACTAAAGATTTAGGATACAAAAGTATATTTTAGAAGAACTTCATGACAGTTCCATATTATTACTACATGCGGTTTCTAAAACTAACGCTGAAATTCTAGGAAGTGTTATTGATAAAGCAAGAAAAGAAGGCTATGAGTTTTATATGTTGCCTATGAATTAATGCTCTTTTCAGAATTATCATATTTTGCTATAACATTACATAATCTTCATGTAATGAAAGTCTAAAGTATATTAGATAAAAGAAAAAAGACCTTTTTTTAGCTCTTTTTGGAGATATATTTCAAAATGTGTTTGATAGCAAAATCGTTAGTGAAGTAAACCCTGACTTTCTTTTAAATAAATGTTATAGAACAGATCCAAAAACATTAATGTTCTCTCATGCTGTTGGAATGGGTTTATTTGAAAAACCATATTTGCGTTGGTTAACAGATCAAGAATGGGATGCTTGTGGTTATATAATTAATAAAGACTCTAATAATTATAAAATATCAAGGAAAAAACTTAGAAGATTTGAAGACTTAGATAGTAAAGACATAGAAAGTATAAAGCTTATAGCTGATGATAATAAAAATTACAGCCAAAATATTATCAATATAATAGATGAAATAAGAAAAGAAAATTTAACTGTTAAAGCTGACGATATAGGAATAATCTTTTTAGAAAATATAGATGAAAACTACAGACTAGCATCTGAGTTAGAAATTTTAATAGAACGTAAATTTGGATGGAAAGTTAATATAGGATATAAATCTAAAGTAAATGAAAAAGGATCTGTATTTATAAGTAATAGAAACAATGTAAAAGGTTTAGAATTCCCCTTTGTAATATGCATTACTCAACAACGAATTACTGATAATATACAAAAACGTAATTCTTTATATATGATGTTAACTAGATCTTTTATAACTACTTATTTTTTAGTATCTTCTAAAAATAATAGTCAAGAATTAATTGACTTATATCAAAATGGGATAACTAAAATTAAACACGATGAGGAACTTATACTTGAAGAACCTAATGATAAGGAAAAACAAAGATTAAGAAATGCTATTATAAGCAATACAAAAGTTAATATGTCTTCGAAGGATATAGCTGAAAAAGTAATGGATGAATTGAATATTGATAGTAAGTATAGAGATAAACTCCACAAACTAGTGTCAATAATGGAGCCTAATAGCTTAGATGAAGATAAAATTAGAACATTAATTGATACAAATTATAACATTATGTAAGGAGCTATTATCAATGAAAGAAACTACTATTGGTTTAGATAATTATTTAACTACTCAAATAACAAAACCTATTAGATGTAAAAAGATTTAATATTAATCCTTCTATTATTTTTAAAATTATTTTTAATAAAAAATACGTTAACTGATAAAGAAACTACTGGAACCGTAAAAATTATAGTTGATAAAATGAATAGAGTTTTTTTCTTTAGTGAGAATAAATATTTTTCGTTTAATTTTCCTTTTAAGTTAGATTTAAGTAATGAAGATAATATAAAATTCTATTATAACGAGTTAGATGTAAACTTAAAAATAATTTCAATTTTAGAAGCTTTATTAGATGAAGAAGCTCTTCTTTTATTACATAAAGAGAATATAAGAGAATATTATTATGAGTATATAGAAGATGATTATGAAATCATCCTTGAAGAAGATTTCATAAATCTTGTAAATAAAATAATAGAATTTGAACCAGGATATATAAGATATGATTATGATGATGAACATAATAATGGTAATTTATTACATCCATTAAATCATTTAGATGTAAACTTTGAATCAAATAGTACTTTTAAATTAGGATTAAATAAAAAATTAAAGTTAGAAGAATTTATTGATGTTATGAATATCAATACTGATTGTCATTTTTTAAGTGAATTTAAACATTTAAAAAAATAAATTTCTTAATTTTAATTATTTTATATTTTCTATATTAATATAAAACTTATAGCTTAATATCCATTAGCTGTTTCTTATAATTTAAATTTTAAGGAACTTAAAATAACTTCTAATCCTAAAATCTCACTT
>USRS01000110.1 GCA_900557165.1 uncultured Clostridium sp. | reverse complement strand
TTTAATTTTCAAAGTTCTTACTTGCTTGTTTCAGCTTCTTTATTTTATCAAAGCTGTTTTTCTTTGTCAACACTTTTTTTGAAAAGTTTTTTAGTTGACTTCCAATCTTTCGATGTATCTTAGTTTACCATCTTTATCCTGGCTCGTCAATAACTTTTTTCAAAAGTTTTTGTTGCTTGTTTGCCCTTGTCTCAAGGACAAGTATAACTATACCAGCTTTCATTTTTATAGTCAACACTTTTTTTATATATTTTCTCAAGATTTTTTATATGTTTTTAGGTATAATTTTTATCCACATTTCCACAATTTTATATATGTCTTATTTTCAATATTATAAATAATCAATTATATTTTATCCACATTTACACCTTATTTATTCACATATAATTCATTTAAAATATTTCACTCTATTTTGAAATAAATATAGGAAGATAATAAATATTTATTATCTTCCTATATTTATTTGACTAATTCTAATCTCTTTTCCATATACTCATTTTTTAATATTACTTCATTTCTTTGTAAACTTTCTTTTACATCTATTATTCTTTGATTATATGAGCCTCTAAACTTTAATCCTATTTTCTTTTTATTGTATATAAATTTTCCATCTACTAAAACATCTATATATTTTAATAATTTCATATTGTCCATATAGTTAGGATTAGATTCACTCATTAATTCTTCAAATAAAAAACCTGTATAACACCATACATCTAAATTATTTGTCTGTGCCTCCTGTGCTATAATAGATAATCCCTTAGCTTGTAAAAAGGGCTCACCCCCAGACAAAGTTATTCCTTTATGTAATTTTAATTTTTTCATTTCATTTATAATATAATCTGTATTAACTATTATACCTCCATCTAATTTATGTGTTTGAGGATTATGACATTTATAACAATTATGAATACATCCTTGGGCCCAAATCACCATTCTAAGGCCTGGACCGTCTACTATACTATCATAAGTTAGTCCTGATGCTAATCTTAACTCCATAAAAACCACTACCTTTTTATTTATTATGTTTCACCCTATCTCTTACTTCTGCTTTTTTAGCATCGTTAAATCTATCAACTGTTCCTACTAAATAACCTGTAATCCTTCTGATTCTATCAAATTTAATATTACTATCATTTTCATTCCTACCGCATTTAGGACATATATCTCCTTCTATAACTCCTGAATATCCACACATAGGATCTCTATCTACAGGATGATTTATGCTTCCATATCCTATACCTAATTCTTTCATAGCTCTTATTATAGTTTCAAATGCCTCTAGATTATTTGATGTATCCCCATCTAACTCTACATATGTAATATGACCTCCATTAGTTAGTTCATGATAAGGTGCTTCTATTTTTATTTTATCGTATGCACTTATATTATAATAAACAGGCACATGGAATGAATTAGTATAATATTCTTTATCAGTTATACCCTTTAACTTTCCATATATCTTTTTATCTATTTTTGTAAATCTTCCTGATAGACCTTCTGCTGGTGTTGCTATTAATGAAAAATTTAATTTATATTTTTCACAAGCCTCATCCATTCTTTGTCTCATATGACCTATTATCTTTAAGCCCAATTTTTGTGCTTCTTTACTTTCACCATGATGCTTTCCTATTAACGCTACTAAACATTCTGCTAATCCTATAAATCCTACAGTTAATGTCCCTTGTTTAATAACATCTTGCAATTTATCATCATAACTTAATTTATCTGAGCCTCTCCATATACCTTGTCCCATTAAAAACGGGAAATTTTTAACCTTTTTATTTCCTTGCACTTGCATTCTTTCTAATAACTGATCTATTACTAAATATATCTTATCGTCTAAATCCTTAAAGAATCCATCTAGGTCTGTTGTATTATTTTTTATAATTCCATGTTCTATACCTAATCTAGGTAAATTAATAGTTGTAAAAGATAAGTTTCCTCTACCACTAACTTCATTTACTCCACATATATTACTCATAACCCTCGTTCTACACCCCATATATGTTGCTTCTGTTTCTGGATTATTAGGTTTATAATATTTTAAATTAAATGGTGCATCTAAGAAACTAAAGTTAGGAAATAACCTTTTTGCTGATACTTTGCATGATAGTTTAAACAAATCATAATTAGGATCTCCTTCATTTAAGTTAATCCCTTCTTTAACTTTAAAAATCAATATCGGAAATATGGCTGTTTCTCCATTGCCTAATCCTTTTTCCATTGATAATAATAGATTTTTACTTACCATTCTACCTTCTAAAGATGTATCAGTTCCAAAGTTTATACTTGAAAAAGGAACTTGTGCTCCTGCTCTTGAATGCATAGTATTTAAGTTATGTATAAAGCCTTCCATTGATTGATATGTTTGTCGATCTGTTTCTTTATATGACTCATTATAAGCAAACTGTTGAATTTTATTTGCTATATTCGTATCTATATTAAAAACCTCTATTAACTTCTTATTCTCTGTTTCTGTATAGTTTTGATCTTGTTTTAATCCAACTCTTAAACCTGTTTCTTTTTCTGTAGAATATACAATTTCTCTAACTTTTTCATTTTCATATTTATCTGCTAATAATTCTAATCCTTTTGATAAATTATCTATATAAGATTTTCTAAATGTTTTATATACCCCCTTTGACATATCATAGTCAAAAAAAGGTATACTTTGTCCTCCATGTTGATCATTTTGATCACTTTGTATAGCTATTGCTGCTAAAGCTCCATAACTCATAATACTATTAGGTTCTCTTAAAAATCCATGACCTGTGGAAAAACCACCTTCAAAAAGCTTGTCCAATTCAATTTGACAACATGTTAAAGTCCCCATATTAAAAAAATCCATATCATGAATATGTATATCTCCATTATCATGAGCATGAGAATGTTCTGGTTTTAGCATAAATGTTTTGCAAAATTCTTTAGAAACAGCACTTCCATAATGCAACATCGTACCCATAGCTGTATTACCATCTATATTGGCATTTTCCCTTTTTATATTGGCATTATTTGCATCTTCAAATGTAATATCACTAATTGATTTCATAAGTCTTGTACGAGAATTTCTTATTCTACTTCTTTCATTTCTATATGTAATATATTTTTCACTCGTTCTTGCATGTCCATCTTCAATCAAAACTTTTACTACTATATCTTGTATATCTTCTACACCAGGAATTTCATCTCTAAATTTAGTATTTAATACTTTTATTGCTTTTTGAGTTAATTCTTCTGATATATCATAACTAGGTACAGCTCCCTCTTCTTTAGCAACTTCACTAGCTGCTAAAAATATTGCTCTTGTTATTCTGTCGTCATTAAATTTAACAATTCTACCATCTCTTTTTCTTATATATTCTAACAATAAAACCCCTCCTCAAATACTATATATTGTGTATTAAAATTTATTCCTATACCACATATAGTATGTTACCCTAAAAAAATTCCCTTTAACCATGTTAAAGGGTCTTTACATTATATTCCTTAACTACATAGTAACACACTTATAATATGAATAAACTTATTTTTTGATTTTTTAAAAATTTATATCTGTAAATTTATTATGTTTTTTAGAAAATTTTTTTATTTCACACTATTTTATATTTTTTTCATATACCATATGTAATATACAATTTTTTAAATGGGGGTATATTATTTATGTTATCAAAAAGACTGGATAAAATTTCACCTTCTTGCACTATAGGAATTAGTTCCAAGGTAAAAGAAATGAAAAAGTCAGGAGTTGATGTTATTAATCTTAGTATAGGAGAACCTGATTTTAATGTTCCTAGAGAGGCAATTGAATGTGGAATAAAATCTTTAAATGAAAATTGTACTAAATATGATTTAGTACCAGGAATAACTATTTTAAGAGAAGAAATATGCAAAAAACTATTACTAGAGAATAATTGTAAATATTCTATAGACGAAATAGTTTTAGCTAGCGGCGCAAAAGATGCTATAACTAATACATTATTAGCAGTGACTGATCCAGGTGATGAAATTTTAATACCAAAACCATATTGGGTTAGTTACTGGGAAATGACTAAACTTGTTAATGCCACTCCAGTAGCAATAGAAACAAATAAAAATAATGATTTTAAGTTAACTGCTGATTTATTAAGGAAATATATAACTGATAAAACTAAATTACTTATATTAAATAATCCTTCAAATCCTACTGGTAGTGTTTATACTAAGGAAGAATTATCAGAAATAGTTAATGTTTGTTTAGAAAAAAATATTTATATATTAGCTGACGAGATTTATGAAAGAATTTGCTATAATAACGAATTTGTATCTGTTGCATCTTTAGGGAATAATGTAAAAGATATAACTATTACAGTAAATGGTTTTGCAAAATCTGCTGCTATGACTGGGCTTCGACTTGGATATACTGCTTCAAATAAAAAAATTGCTCAAGGCATGAGTTCAATACAAGGTCATTTAGTTTCTCATCCATCTTTAACTGCCCAATACATTGGTTATGGTGCATTAAAGTATTGTAAAGAAGACATAGATAATATGGTTAAAACATATAAAAAGAGAAGAGATTTAATAACTTCTAGATTGAATAAAATGAAATATGTAGATTATATTTATCCTAATGGAGCATTTTATGTATTTATAGACTTATCACAAGTTGCAAAAAAATATAAATATAATAAAAGTTTTTCAATAGAATTTTGTGATGAATTTTTATCTAAATATAAAGTTGCCATTGTTCCAGGACAAGCATTTGGTATAGATGAATATGTTCGTATATCTTACGCTTGCTCTGAAAATGAATTTATTGAAGGTTTAAATAGATTAGAAGAATTTATACTAAAGATAATGGATAATTGTAATTAATTAGATAAAATTTTTTCAATATAGATATATTAATATACGAAAAAGCCATGTAGAATTTATAAAAATCTACATGGCTTCTTTAGTTGGGTTTTTTACATGGCTTTTTTTGTATAAAAAAAATTACGTGGCTACGTCTTACTCTCCCAGGCAGTTGCCCACCAAGTACCATCAGCG
>USRS01000109.1 GCA_900557165.1 uncultured Clostridium sp. | reverse complement strand
TTATGGAAAAGTAAAGGTGTGGATATTGAAAAAATTATAAATAATTATAAATAAAATTTTGATAGAGCATTGAAAATTAATTTAATGCTCTATTTTTTTGGTATAATATAATTTATGATAAAAAGAGAAAAGAGGTAGGCCATGTTAAAATATTGTTCTATAGGAAGCGGAAGTAGTGGAAATTGTCATTTTGTAAGTTATAAAGATACAAATATATTAATAGATGCAGGCCTTAGTGGTAAAAGAATAATTACTGGCTTAGAGGAAATTAATGCAGATATTGAAAAAATTAAAGGAATATTTATAACACATGAACATTCTGACCATATAAAAGGGGCAGGAATACTATCTAGAAAATTGGACATACCTATTTTTGCAAATGTAAAAACATGGTGTGCCATGAAAGATAAATTAGGAAATATTAAAGAAGAGCATATGAAAGTATTTGAAAATGATAAAACTTATAGCATAGGAGATATTGGTATTAAACCTTTTTCAATACCACATGACTCTGTTGATGCAGTAGGGTATAATTTATTTTCAAATAAAGAAAAAATGTCAATTGCTACGGATATAGGATGTATAACGGAAAATATTAGGCAAAATTTATTTGATTCAAAACTTGTAGTATTAGAGTCAAATTATGACCCTAATATGTTGATGATGGGAAGTTATACTTATAGTTTAAAAAGAAGGGTAATGTCTGATTGTGGTCATTTATCAAATGAAGAGGCGGCTAAATTCTGTGTTGAATTAATTAATAATAATACAGAGTCTATATTACTTGCCCATTTAAGTAAAGAAAATAATTTTCCGGACTTGGCTTTTGCTACGTCAAAAAATGTGTTGGCTAATAATGATATGATAATAGGACGAGATTTAAATTTAGAAGTTTTATCAAGAGATAAGGTTTCAAAAGTATTTGAATTATAAAGTTAGGGATGGTGAATAGGAGAAAAATATGCGTATTAGTATAGTTTGTGTAGGTAAGATTAAAGAAAAATATTTAAAGCTTGGAATAGATGAGTTTTCAAAAAGATTGTCTAAATACTGCAAATTAGAAGTAATAGAGTTAGATGATGAGAAAGCACCTGAAAATTTAAGTGATAAAGAAATGCTTATGATTAAGGAAAAGGAAGGTAAGAAAATTTTAAGTAAGATAAAAGATAATTCTCATGTTATAGCTCTTGCAATAGATGGTAAAAATTTATCTTCTGAAGAGTTAGCTGAAACAATTGATAAGCTAGGAATTAGAGGAATTAGTCATATAGTATTTGTTATAGGAGGTTCTCTTGGACTTTCTGATGAAGTTTTAAAAAGGGCTAATTATAAGTTGTCATTTTCAAAAATGACATTCCCTCATCAACTTATGAGACTTATATTACTAGAACAAGTTTATAGAGCTTATAGAATAAATAATGGTGAACCGTACCATAAGTAACGGAGCTGGTTTTAATAAAAAATTAATAAATACTCAGATAAAATTTAACAAATTAGCACTAATCTTAAGAGATTAAGTGCTTTTTTGTTTTAATTTAGTATAAAAATATAGTATGGTATTATATGGATTATTATTTTATAAATGGAGGGATAGAAATATATGTTAATATATTTAAGTTTATTAGATTCAGAAGAAGAAATATCGAAATTTGAACTAATTTATAATACATATAAAAAACAAATGTATTATACTGCAAATAATATTCTAAAAGATAGTCATCTAGCTGAAGATGCAGTTCATAATGCATTTTTACGTATAATAAATAATTTAGAAAAAATAGAAGATATTAATAGTCACAAAACTAAAGGTTTAATCGTTATTATAGTAAAGAATGTATCTATTGATATATATAGAAAAAATAAAAAAGAAAGAGATAATACTATTTTTATTGATGATTTAGATGATATTAATGGATATGATGAAATTAATAAAAATGACATTGGGGATTTAGAAATTGCAATATCTAAACTTCCTGAAAACTATAAACAAGTTTTTTTATTAAAATTTAGTCATGAATTAACAGATAATGAGATAAGTGAAATACTTGACATAAAACCAGATAATGTAAGGAAAAGAATATCTAGGGGAAGAGAAAAATTGAAAAATATATTAAAGAAAATGGAGGTGTATAGTATTGGATAATTTAGATATAACAGATGAAATACTTTATAAAAGTTGTAAAAAATTAGAGCAGAATTTATTAGATAGTTTGCCTAATGAATCAGATATAGAATATGAATTTTCAAATAAATTTAAATGTAAAATGAATAAGCTAATTAAATATGAAAAAAGACATACAATGATTAAGTCTATATATTCATATTCAAAAAAGGTAGCAGTTACATTTTTAATTATAACTATGGGATTATTTACAGTATCTATGAGTGTAGATGCTGTAAGATTAAAAGTAATTAATGTTATAACTGAGATATATGAAGAATTTACATCTATAATATTTTCAAAAGAAGATAACAGTGTAAGTGTGGATAGTAAATTTAAACCTGCATTACCTAATTATATTCCAAAAGGATTTAAGGAAATAGATAAAGTAGAGAGTCCTATAGGATTATTTATAGTTTATGAAAATGATGAATATTTACAAATTAGATATAGTTGTGATGAGATAAGTAACAACTCAATTATATTAGATACAGAAGATGCACAAGTAGAAGATATAAACATAAATGGATATAAAGCTAAGTACATAGTAAAAAATAATATTCAACAGCTAGTATGGAATGATTCAGTATCAACGTACTTAATTGATATGGAATCTAAAAATATTAAAATGATTAATAATGATAAAGAAGAATTGATAAAAATAGCGGAAAGTATAAAATAATAAAAAAATTATAAAAAGTGTCACAAACCTCCTTATTATTTCGTTATATATAGTGAAAATAGAAATAATAAGGAGGTTTTTATGAATTTTAAGAAAGTAATAATATCAACTATATGCATATCATCATTTATGTTTACATCGTTGCTATCATATGCAGATGAAGTTAATTTATATGATGAATACCAAGAAGTAGATGATTCGATGGAACTAATGGAGTATATTACTAATTCAAAAAGTAATATAAGTATAAGCTCAAAAGGGATTGCTAGTATATTATGTACTGTTTCAGGTAATACGGGTATTACAAAAACTGAAATTAAAGCAAGCCTACAAAGAAAAGTAAATAATACGTGGACTACAATTTCAACATGGTCAAGTACAGGTTCTAGAACATGTACATTATCAAAAACTGCTAATGTATTAAAAGGATATGAATATAGGGTAGTATCTACAGCAAAGGCATATAAGGGAAGCAAGTCAGAAACTAAAACAATAATAAGTAATATATCAAAGTATTAAATACATTACGTTGTTTTGAATATTTAATATATTATTTATTGGTAAGATTTAAATAAAATTAATTATTACAAAATTAAAAAGATATTGGGAGATAAATAAATATGAAAATTAAGAAGATGTTAATTGGAGTACTATCTGCAGTTATTTTATGTACTAATTTAAATATATCATATGCAGATCAAAGTAATGATTTTTTAAATAATGCACAGTTACTAGAAATAAGTGAATGGAAAGAATATGAAGAATCAGAGGCTGTACTTAGGATTAATAGCAATGAAAGAAGCAATGATATTTCCATTTCTGAAACGAAGAATCAAGTAGGTGAAAATGTAGTTTTATATAATAATGGAAATCCAATTGAGACTAATATTTTTGAAAGAAAAGACGGTAATGAGCTTTTTGCTATTACTATAAATAACATAGGTCAAATAGAGCAGAGGACTTACTATTTTTATAATCTTGATAGTATAGATATTAATATTTTATTAGAAAATATAGAAACACAAGAAGAAATAAATAATAAGAATAATGTTAAGTCTAGCAGAAATAGTATAAAAAATTACAAATGGGATTTTTATGCTACAGGTAAAGATGGAGTTAAAAGACAACAAGGAAGTTTAGCAACATCAGTTTCATTTACAAGAAGATCATCAAATACAACAATAGGAAATGTTAAAGGATCTGTATGGGATATAGATTCATCTTCACAGTTATTATCTAGATCAAATGGTTTTTTAGAAAATCATATTACTAGATTAGATGTAAATCAGCCTAATCAAACGTTGTATAGTTGGGGACCTTACGATTCTGGTAAGTCAACGGCAACGGTTTCACTGACAGGTTTATTAGATGTAAAAAGTTGGTCGTTTCCACTGAATGGTTTTTCTGTCACAGATCTTTCTAATAAGGGATCAAAATATGGGAGATGGCAATATAAGGCTCATTTAACATCTTCTCCTACGACTATGAATACTAGACCTGGCATGAGAGTAACAAATACAAAGGGAAGTTTAATAACTAAGTTAAGCCAGACTGCTAAAATAGCAACTCCATATGCAATAAGTGATCATTCAACGGGTGTTATAAGTATATATACTACAGATAGGTAGGTTAGAATTTATGAAAAGGAACAAGATTATAACAAGGATAATATCATTAAGTTTACTTTTAGTAATATTAGTGGGATGCAATATAAATGATTTAAAAGAGGATGATAATAAAGATAATTTAGATACTTCTAATATAATTATATCATTAGAAAAAGATAAAGATCATGCATATGATTCATCAAAAAATTATATAAATTACTATGGAGAATCAGTTAAAGAAACAAAAGACATGGAAGATGGTTATGAGTTTGATATAAATGTGGATGAAAATAAAATAATAATGATAAAAAATCTATTGAAAGAACCAATTTCAGTTGAAATCGAAGATCCAAATGGAAATATATATAATGATTTAAATAAAGAATATAAAGATGAATATAAATTTAATCGTATATCAGAAAAAGGATTATATAAGGTAAGAATTAACTTTTTAGATAGTAAAAAAGTTAAATTAGATTTATATATAGTAGAAAGATAATATTTAAAAGATTAAACAATAAAGTGTTTTGTAAACTAATTTAAAATATATATTATAAATACGATAAAGCTAGATTAAGTAAAATACTTAATCTAGCTTATTTTATTTTAAAAATAAGGAGGAAGATGTAATTAGAATAAACATCTGGAATAAACAAGATTTGGACTAGAAGAATTAAAGCAACATCAACTAAAAGGAATTGTACCTGAATACATAGATGAGATAGGTGGAACTGATTACATTTTAGTTGGAATATACTATATGTATGATTTTAAAGGAGGTTATTTTATTATGAGTACAAGAGTACAC
>USRS01000108.1 GCA_900557165.1 uncultured Clostridium sp. | reverse complement strand
ATAAAAGAAAGTGAAAATATAGATAAATATATTTTGAAAAAAAATAAATTAAAAGATTTAATAAAAATAACAAAACCGCCCATTTGGGCTTTAATTGTAGGTCTAATACTTTCGCTCTTTGGAACTATTTCAGGATTGATTATTCCTTTAATTGTGAAACAAGTAATAGAAAACATATCTAGTAACATATATACAAAATTTATATTGCCTAGTGTAATAATAATCGCTTTATGGATTTTATCTAGCATATTGTCTGTATATTTACTACAATATGTTGGGATAAAAGTTGTAAAAGACCTTAGAACAAAACTTTGGCACAAACTACTTAATTTGCCAGTTAAATATTACGATATGGAACATTCAGGAGAATTAATTTCTCGTGTAATTAATGATACAACAGTACTAAAAGAACTTTTATCTTTTAAAATTGTAGATTTTATAACGGGTATAATCACTATTATAGGTTCTACTGTAATTTTATTTTTGATAGATGTACCTATGACTTTAGTATTAATTCTAGGCATACCACTTGTAGCTTTAGTAGTCGTACCCATAGGATCAAAACTTTATAAAATTGCTGTCAACGAACAAGAAGAAATGGCTTCTTTAACAAGTTTATTAAGTCAAACTTTATCAGAAATTAGACTTATAAAGGCTTACGGAAGTGAAGATGTGGAATTTTATAAGGGAGAAAATAATTTTAAAAACTTATTTAAATACGGTATGAAAACTGCAAAAATAGAGTCTATTTTAACTCCACTTATTATGTGTTTTGCCATGCTTATTTTTATATTTGTAATTTCCTTTGGTGCTTATCGTGTTAGTGTTGGGGCTGTATCTTCTGGAGATTTAATTGCCTTTTTACTTTATTTATTCCAATTTGTAGCTCCTGTTGCAACAGTTGGTTCATTTTTCTCTAGTGTGCAAAAAACTAAAGGTGCCACAGAGAGACTTCATAATATTTTAATGGAAGATGAAGAAGATTTAGATAATGGAGAAGAAATTTTAAATATAGAAAAAATAAGTTTTAAAGACGTTAACTATTCTTATGAAAATAAACATGTCTTAAAAGGTATATCTTTTGATGCTAAAAAAGGTGAAACTGTTGCCATAGTTGGACCTAGCGGAGTTGGTAAGTCAACTGTATTTGCTTTAATGGAACAGTTCTTAAAACCTGATAGTGGTTCTATTTTAGCAAATGATTGCTCTTTAGATAAATACAACATAAGATCTTGGCGTAATAAAATTAGTTATGTTCAGCAGGATTCTCCTTTATTAATGGGAAGTATAAAAGAAAATATGATTTATGGAATTGAAAAAGATATATCTTTTGAAGAATTAAAAAATGCAGCCATTTTAGCTGGTGCTTATGATTTTATCGAGGAACTTCCTCAAAAATTTGACACTATTATAGGTGAGCGAGGAAGGAATTTATCTGGTGGACAAAAACAAAGAATTGCCGTGGCTAGGGCTATTTTAAGAAATCCAGATATTTTATTATTTGATGAGGCAACAGCTAGTTTGGATACAAAATCTGAAAAAATAATCCAAGAGTCCATAAATAAAGTTAAAGATGGTAAAATCGTCTTTGTCATAGCTCACAGACTTTCTACTGTTGTGGATAGTGACAAGATACTTGTTATGCAGGATGGAAAAATAACAGGTTGTGGCACTCATCAGGAGCTACTTTCTTCTCATGAGTTTTACAATAATTTAGTTAATCAGCAATTTGTTGAAAATAAAGAATGTGTTTAATAGCAATTGAAAATTATAAAGAGATACTCAAAAAGTATCTCTTTATAATTTTTATCCACTTTTTAAGTTTTGAGCATAAAGCTTTCTGCATATAAAAATCAGTCTTCCTTCTTCAAAATATGGCACATCTTCATATTCTTTCACAGTTAAATTTGCTTTAGCAATTTTGTCTTCATCTCTTCCTGATGCTGTTCCTAAATACTGTAATTCTTTTCTGTATTCATTTGGTAAAACAGAAATGGAAAGGCTGTCACTGCTATCTACAAATTTTTTGTATATCTTTGAGGTCTTATAAAAATATCTGCAACTCTCTTGTTCCAAAGGACTCCTACGCCTCCCCATGAAGCAGTTATAATATTTACCTTATCTCCTTTTTTAATTATTTTTATCATTAAAGTTTTCATAATGAACTTTTTCAAAGTCTAAATCTTCATCTGTGTAAGGTTTTTTCTCTTCATTTTTATGTCCTATGGCAATTAAAGATAATACACCATATTTTTTAGGAATAGATAATACTTTTCTCACAGCTTCTTGAGAGTCCCCTTCACTGCACTCTCTATTTCTAATTTGAATCCAAGTTGAACCAAGCCCTAATTTTTCTACTTCCAACTGCATTAAAATAGAAACTATAGATGCATCTTCTACCCATACATCACTTAATTCACTATCTGCCAATATACATATTACTAAAGGTGCTGTTTTAAGTGGCACAGTTCCAAACTTTTTGCACTCTTCTAACTTTGCAATAATTTCTTTGTCTTGTATAACTATAAACTCCACAGGATTTTTACCCATTGATGATGGTGATAATAAACCTGCTTTTAAGATTTTTTGTAAATCTTCTTTGGATACAGCTTCATCAGTGAACTTTCTAATACTTCTTCTATTTTTTAATAAATTTATCATAAGTTCCCTTCTTTCTTATTAATTCCATAATAATTTTATTATAGCATTTTATTTGAAATAAGAAAAACTGATACCCTTAGGTATCAGCTTAAAATATTATCTATCATAAAAACGCATTATTTCATCCACATCTTTTCTCTTACTTGGTGCTGGATGTCCATCTTCATATCCATAAACTATAAGTGCTGCAACTGTTTCTTCCTCTGGTAAATTTACTATCTTAGCTATAGATTTATCATCTATAACTCCCATTATACATGTTCCAACACCCTTAGCATGAGCTGCTAAACAAAATGTTTGACAAGCTATACCTGCATCAAATATTTCCCATGTGTTACCCTTTGAAGTTATGTATTTTTCATCATATGTACCACTTTTTCCTTTTACAAAACTAAGTACTGCCACACCTTTTGCATTTTTTAATGTATCTATATTGTAAACAAATCCATTAACACCTTCATTGGCTATTTCTTTTATTATTTCTTCATCATCAACTAAAGTGTATCTTGCTATTTGATAGTTAACCCATGATGGAGCCCATTTAGCTATATCAACAATTTCTTTCATTAATTCTCTATCTACTTTTTCATTTTTGAATTTACGAATACTTCTTCTTTCTTTTATCATTTCTATTGCATCCATTTAATTCACCTCGTACTTCTATTTTTAATGTTTTATTTAATTACACATTTATAATGCCCCTTAGGCTGATAAATATATCATAGTACAATTAACATATATTTTCAAGTAGTAATTTTGGGTATAATCAAATTATACAAGATACTCAGTAGTAATAAATATGATATATATACCAAAATATTATTACTTCATTTAAAATAGTTGGATCAATTGCTTTATTAATTATAGTTTTATTTTCTTTTCCTTTTATATGTATTTGCTTAGGATTATTATAATATCTAGCTTATTATGTTTATATTTTAGTAATTTTTATTCAAAAATATATCTTTCGCTTAAATCATTTTTTCCCTCAGCATAAAAATTTACTACAGGACCTTGTAAGTCTTTTTCTTTTATTTTCTTATATTTATTATTTTTTATATTTACACTATATAAATCATATCCCTCATTGGAACCTTCTAGTTCTTTTTCATAATTTATTTCATTATAATCCATCATTTTATGAGAATCACTGATGTGATCTACTACTTTTAAGAAGTTTTCCGTTTTAGTACCATAATGGGAATTGAAATTATAATCATATCCATCATATTTATTCACCACAATGTGGTAGTTTTCATTTTCAAAATTCACTTGATAAGATTTATTTTTATTGTAATCAATTAAAAAATAAGTTAAATCTTCTATTTTTCCATCTTTATTATAAATAATTCTTGCTCCATCTAATGGCACATTATCGTCAATATTGCATTTTGACTTAATTGTTTTCCATTCCAAACTCAAATCTTTTATATTTCCTGTGGAATTTATATTTATGTCTCTGTATTCAAAATGATTCATAATTCCATTTAAATTATTACTTACAAAAGATATTGTTAAAACAATAAGCCCCCATTTAGCACATTTATTTTTTAGAACTTTGTTTTTTCTCTCTTTATGTTCCATAAATATATAATATACAAAGAATCCTATGGGTACAAAAATGTACATAAATTCAGTTATATTAAAATTAAAACTAAAAGAGCCTAAAATATAAAACCCTATTATTTTTAAAACTAAATACTCTTCATCTTCTTCTTTGCATTTGTGTATTTTTACCAAACCTATTATGGCTACTATCATTATAACAATACCTACGTATTGCCATATATTTGTCATTTTTTCAAAAAACATCTACTTAATCTCCCCATTGTATAAATTGTATAATAAAATTATACCTATAATAATTTAATTATACAAAAAAATTTGTAGATACAATTTTAATACATATTCTCTTCAAAATAATAATCTAAACTTCCCTTAAATATAGTTTGATCCTTATCATTAAAAAGAACATATTCAAAAATATTCTCATCATAAAAGATACTATTTTCTTTAAGTTTATAGTCAAATTCTTCATTTATATATAAGTCACGCTTTTGTCTTGGATAAATTTTCACCTTTTTGCTTAAAATAACATAATCTTTCTTTATTTGACTTTTTACAAGAGATGGTGTTTTCACTTTTATTTTAAACTCTTGAATTTCATTGCTACAATTTATAATTGATATTTTCCCTTTGACAGTTATCTTATTTTTTTCACAATCAAATTCCATGGAAGTTTCATCTCTATTCATATAAATTGCATTTAAATTATTAGAAAAACTTTTATAAATTTTTGTAGTGTATGTATTAAGCCACGCAGATACAGCCATAAAAATTATTGCTACAATCAGTCTTGATAAAAAGGAATTAATATATTTAACTTTCTTTTCATCATTTATATTTTTTAAGCTATAATAAACAAGCACTATTGATATTATAGTTGAATAATAAAATATACCATTTTTAAAATATATGGGCTTGAATATTCGTTCCATATATGTAGAAGGGTTGTTATTGCTACTTCCCATTAATATAAATACTAGTCCCAATATTATATAACTAATTATTAATTTCTTATTTTTTAGTATATTCATCTTTTTTCCCCTATTGTTTTTGTTTTTGGCTATGTTAGCTATCTTCATGATAAATATGGTATAAATTACTCGTAATATATTAATTTTATTTATTAAAATATATGTCCTAGGTTGTTCTATAATCTATTTA
>USRS01000107.1 GCA_900557165.1 uncultured Clostridium sp. | reverse complement strand
TATCGTGTGATTTTTCTTGCTAAAGTTGCCGTCCACACCCCCATCATAGTTACACCCAAAATCATTTCTAAACAAGATAATAATATGCTATAACCTATGGGAAATATATCTCCATATCCCACACTTGTAAATGTTGCTAAACTAAAATAAAAACAATCAATCATATCTAAATATATTATTTTTCTAGATAAATAAAAAAGTATATTTAAATCATAATGAATTATTCTCTCATTTATACAAAGGCCAAAAAACATATACAAAATAGCAAATATAAATACAATTTCCAAAGATGTTATAAGAGCAAAAGTTGGTCTCTCTCCATAACCACATATATAGTAAAAAATATAAGATTTTATTTTTTCTACTCCCTTTAAATATTTTTGCTCTGCACACTTATATAAGTAAAAATATTCCCCCGCATAATTAAACAGCCTATTTTTTTCAAAAACTGATGAAATGCTTTTATAAGATTTAGATATTTTTTCATAAGTTTTATCATCTTTATTGTTTATTTTCAATTTATCTATAAAAGTATTTTCATCAACTTTACTTAAATACTCATCTTCAAAACTTAAAGCATCTATATTAGCTTCTATAGTTTTCATGGATTTTAAATCACAATCAGTAAAAATAATATTTTTTATGTTGCATTTATTAAAAATTACATTTTTTAGAGATGATAAAATAAATTTAATCATAATAATATGAGTTTCATCAAATATGGCATTTTTTAAATTACTTTTATTAAAAATACAGTTATTAAAAACACAGTTTTTAAAATACGATATAATACTATAATCATATTCAAAATTACAATTTGAAAAATATATATTAGTAAAATTACATTCTATAAAAGTACTACCAATAAAAGTGCAGTTCTCAAATTTTATACGATTAAAATCACAATTAGTAAACTTATTATAATTAAATTTTTTATTTGTAATATTTACATATATAAGCCTAGAGTTTAAATTTTTAATTCCCAAAGTTTTATTATAAACATAAGTAAAATCTTTATTTATATCCTCAATTTCAAATAATTCCTTTTTTTCACCATATATATTATCAATTTGTATATCAAAATTACTTTTATAATCTTCAAGTATTTCTTTTAATTTTTCCTGATTACTATTTATTCTAAAAATCAATTCCTCTTTTATTATTTTCCTATTTTCATCAAAATTATAAATTTGCATTTAATCACCTAATTTTAATTATTTAATATATATATTGATTTTTAATAGGAGAAATCCTTTATTGTTAAATATTTTTATTTTGTAATAATCTAAAAATCAATTTAATATATATTAAGTATAAAATTTTTCTCCTTTATAAAGTTGGAGGGATTATTATGAAAAGAGAAAATAAGATTTTAGAAGATAAGCTACCTAAAAACTGTTGTACTTTTTGTTCCCATTTAAGTTTAGAAGGTCCTGATGAGAACTTTAGATATTATATTAAATGTATAATTAAAAATAGTATTCCAAAACCATCTGATTGTTGTGAGTTTTTTTGTCAAGAACATACTCACTTAACTACTTGTAATTTAGACTATTTATATTTAGATTTTCTTGAAACCTGTCTTAGAATAAAATATGAAGATTATTTAAATTCCTTATACTGGCAACTATTTCGTGAAAATATATTAAAAAAACATAATTACTCTTGTTCCATGTGCAATTCTTGTGAAGATGTAAATGTGTATCATTTAAATAAATTATTAGGACGTGAAAAAGATGAAGATGTAATCGTATTATGTTCTAAATGTTATCCAAAGTACATTTCTTAATTGTATAAAATAGTCCAACTTACATATATTATCTTTAACATAAAATTTGTTAAGGAGGTCTATGAAATTGGATACTAATTTAATATGTTATGCAACAAGGTGTATATATAACAATAGTGATTATTGTTACGCAAATAAAATAAGTATTGATGGAAGACTTGCCGATGATATTGATGATACCTATTGTTCCACATTTAAAGAAAAAGATTATCAACAATTTACTAGTTCCATATGTGGAAATAACAACTTAAGTCCTATTACAACAGAAAATATAAAGTGTGATGCAATAAAATGCAAATTTAATCATAATAATTTTTGTAAATCTAAAACCGTAAAAATAAATAGCGGCAATGCCAGCTGCAATATGTTTATTGAAAAATAAATTTTTATATAAATAATTGAGAGAAGCTAATATTTAGCTTCTCATTTTATTTTTCTTTATCTGTTTCTACACAAGTTGCAATTTGAGCATCCTTATTTCTAAGCAATTTAATACTATCATAAATATTTTTATGAACTAATGTCTTAGAATCCATATGGCTTATTTTAAAACCAATTTCAATTGCATAGCCTAATCCAACTCCACTTATAATTGTTCCAATCCCTACACTACCACCTAATATCCATCCTATAAATAGTACACTTAGTTCTATAATTGTTCTTACTGTTCCCACAGATTTTGATGAACGTTTGTTAATAGCCAACATCAAACCATCCCTAGGGCCGCTACCAAGAGCTGGCTTTAGATATAATACTGTTGCAAGTGCTGCTAAAACTACACCTATTATCATCATAATAATACCTATAAATAAATTATTTGCATAAGGTATGATATTAAGACTTTCAAACATATCTAAAAAAGTTCCTATAAGTAGTACATTACCTAAAGTGGCAAATCCTATACCCTCTCCCAATATTGCATCAATTATTATAATTATTATCCCTACACTTATGGATACTTTTCCCATAGTTAAACCTGTCTTTAATGAAATCCCTTGATGAAGTACATCCCAAGGACTAAGACCTACATTTGCATGTATCATCACCACTATTGCTAGACCATAAACAATAAATCCTAGCAATAATCTTGTTATAACTCTAATAAACTTGTTCATTTATATTCCCCCCTATATTGTAAATCATAGCAAAGAATTTGATTAATAGCTCAATAAATTTAAAACTCTATAAAACACATCCTTTTATAGAAAATATCTATAAAAGGATGTGTTTTATAGAAAAGAACAATAACTAAAAATGTCATAATTCATATATAATTAACGGTAGTCGTTCTATTAATATATGTCAAAATAAGAAAGGAAAGAGAATGATAAAAATTGAAGGCTTAAAAAAAAGTTTTTCAAAAACTGAAGTTTTAAAAGATATAAATTTGGAAATTTCAAAAGGAGAAACAATTGCTATTATTGGCCCATCTGGAACAGGTAAATCTACACTTTTAAGATGCTTAAATTTTTTAGAAAGGCCAGATGCTGGAAAAATTAAAATTGGTGATTGTTCCATAGATGCACAGAAAGTATCTGAAAAAGAGATTAATAATTTAAGAAAAAAAACTGCTATGGTGTTTCAAAATTACAGTTTACTAAAAAATAAAACAGCACTTCAAAATGTAATGGAACCTATGGTGGTTATTCAAAAAATAAAGAAAAATGAAGCAGAAAAAATTGCCCTTTCACTTCTGGAAAAAGTAGGCATGCTTGAAAAAAAAGATGCTTATCCAAGGGAATTATCTGGAGGACAACAGCAAAGGGTGGGAATTGCAAGAGCTATGGCAATTCCAGCAGAATTAATTTTATTCGATGAACCAACTTCTTCTTTAGATCCTGAACTGGTCGGAGAAATTTTAAAATTAATTAGTAATTTATCACATGAGTCTGATACTGCCAAAATCATTGTTACTCATGAAATGAATTTTGCTAAAGAAGTTGCAGATAGAATGATTTTCTTAGAAGATGGTATTGTTGCAATGTCAGGAACACCCAAAGAAGTTTTTAATTGCCAAAATGTCCGTATTCAAAAGTTTATAAATAGTCTTAATAATTTAATGGAGAAAGAATAATGAATTTTAATATTGAATGGTTTTTAAAGTTATTTCCAACGATTTTACCTTATATTCCAGTAACTTTTAGAGTTTCTTTTATTTCTCTGGTTTTAGGAGTCATACTAGCAGCCATAATTGCCATAATAAGATATTACAAAATAAGTATTTTTACACAATGTTTCGGATTCTATATCACATTTTTTAGAGCGACACCTTTAATTGTTCAGTTATTTTTCTTGTATTTTGGACTTCCTTGTGTACTGCCGTTAATGAGAGATATGAGTGCTGAACAAGCAACAATTATAGTACTTGTTCTTAATGCATCTGCATTTTTAGCTGAAACTTTCCGTGCTGCACTTATGTCTGTAGATAAATCACAAATAGAAGCTTGTTATTCTATGGGAATGTCGCGCTATCAGACAATGACTCGTGCAGTAATTCCACAAGCTTTTGTTATTGCACTGCCTAGTATTGTAAATGAATTTATCAGTATTATTAAAGGAACTGCTTTAGGGTTTACAGTAGGACTTCTTGATATTATGGCAATAGCTAAAATGGAAGGAACATTGGATTTACGTTTTTTTGAATCATATCTTTGTGTTATGATTATTTATTTTGTTATTGTAGTAATTATTGCATACTTCCAAAAAATATTAGAAAGAAAAGTTGAAAAATTATATTAAATAAAAAGGGGAAAATAAAATGAAAAAAAATAAAATATCAAAAATATTATCTATGTTACTTGTCTGTGTAGTAACATTAGGTACAACAGCATGTGGAAAAAAATCAGATGCATCTTCTCAAAGCAAAACATATAAAAAAGAAATTTCTAAAATTGTAGTAGCAACTGGCGACAGCTCTGTTCCAAGTAGCTATGTAGAAAACGGAAAACATAAAGGTTTTGAAGTAGACCTTTGGAATGCAATATCAGAAAAAACAGGAATTGAAGTAGAATTTATTATTGGAGAATTTTCTTCATTATTTGGATACCTTGATTCAGGAAAAGCCAATACAGTTGCAAACTTAATTACTGTAACAGAAGAAAGAAAAGAAAAATATGATTTTTCTGAGCCTTATGCATATATTCCACAAAAAATGATTGTAAATGAAAATCTTAAAGATGTTAACAAAATTGATGATCTTGAAGGATTAAAATGTGCCTATGTGGCAGGTTCTAACTCCGGAGACTTATTTAAACAACTTGCAAAAGAAAGAAATTTAAACATTGATTTACAAGTATTTGAATCTGGTGCTCTAATGTTAGAAGCTTTCAATCAAGGAAAAGTAAATGTATTTATTGCTGCTGAAAACGAAGGATTAGCAAGAATTAAATCTGGTACAATTAAAGCACGTATTGCAGATGAAACAATTAACTATGTGGCTGAAGCATATCCTTTCATTAAAGGTGATAAAAATGCACAAGAAATTAATAAAATCGCATCTGATTGTATAAAAGAGTTCCGTAAAGATGGAACTTTAAGTGAGCTTGAGACTAAATGGTATACAAATGATTACAGTAAGGAACAAGTAACAGAGTAATAGTATAAAATCAAGAGCTATATTTTATAAAACTATTGAAAAAAACGAGAACGTAAAATATTTTGTGCTTATGAAAATAAATACTCCTTTATGGCAATGAT
>USRS01000106.1 GCA_900557165.1 uncultured Clostridium sp. | reverse complement strand
ATAGAATATCGAGAGCAGACCTTAGTTGCTTAATTTTTATTTTTTATACTGTCTAATTGACATGGTGCAGTTCATTTTTATGATTACCTATTTAATTTTATCTAAATAACAAATAAACAAGTACTAGAATTGTAATTACACTTGATAATGTGGTAATAAAAATAGTCTTAGATACTAAATTTATATTTGCATAATATAATATGATAATAGTTTAAAAGCAAAAATTTCTCCATATAATGATTATTTATTACTTTAAAAGTATATTTTTACAATATGAATAAATAATATTAGTAAATATGTTTAGGAGATGTAATATGTATATAAAAATTATAATTTCTTTATTGATTTCTATTTTTATATTTAGTGGATGTGAGATAAGTAATTTAAATAATAAAATAAATTCACCTCAAATGACTACTTCAGACATTAAACAATTAGTAGGAGTAAGTTATGATGATATTGAAAAAATTTATGGTTCTCCTGAACAAGCAACTTATTATATAAACAAAAATAATTTAAAAAATATGAAAAGTAATTATATAAGTCTTAGAAATTTTAATTATTATTCTATTATTAAATCTTATTATAGTATTAATGATGATTATCTAATCCTTTGGTATAAAAATAATAAAGTAATAAATGCTTTTTTTAATGAAAAAGACATGATAAATAAAAATGATATTTCTATGGAAATTAGCAACAAAGATATAAAATTAAATTATTTTAAAAATTCATCTTCCTTAAAAAATAAAATAGATTTTAAAAATCATATAGGTAATAATATTAATTACTTTAAAATAAATTATAATTTGTCTTGTCCTAAAATATCAGTTGATATTTTAAACAAAAATAAAAAACTTTATTTTTATAATTTTTCAAATAATAGTAATACTTCATTATTTATAATTGTAAATTCCCAATCTATAACTTTCTTTGATATTATAAAAACTTCACAAATATGTGAAACTATACTTGAATATATATAAAAATCACTCTAAAACTATATTCCAGAGTGATTTTTATATTGAGCATATTTAGGAATTTAATATTATTTACCTATAACTATTTCTTTATTAATTAAATATTTTAAATCAAAATACTTTAATAAATATTTTTCATCATTCATAAACTTAATTTCTGCTTTTATTGATCTATTGCTAATTTCATTATTCACAAATGCTTCGATTTGTTCATCTTTATTTATATTTTTTATTATATCATTTTGACTTATATCATTTATTAAATCTTTTATAATTTCTTTTCTACAATTTGTTAAATGATTTTTAATAACTTGAGATAAATTATATTGACTTGCACAAACAATTTCACATTGATGCAAATCTTTTTGTATTCTATATAAATTCTCCCTTCTTCCCATATCAAATACAATAAAACATCCATAGTCATATTTACTTCTCAATATTCGTCCCATGGCTTGCTTTAATTTTATAATCATTTGTGGTTGATTTACATCATAATAAGTTTTATTATACTTGTTCATTATGGTTGAATATAGTGGATCTTTTGGATTTAAATTTGGTATTTTATCTAAAGTAACACATGTTAGTCCATCTCCTGGTACATCTACTCCTTCAAAACATCCCTTAGACCCTAAAATAACACATTTTTTATTTAAATCTTTTAAAAGTTTAATATATTTTTTATTCATATATATTTCAATATTTTCTTTATGAAGATAATCCTTTAACAAATCATAAGTTTTTTCCTGTCTGTCTTTTGAATTAAACAATGCAAGCAAATGGCCATTTGTATCAAAAGATATCTTTGAAATAATTTGGCTCATATCTTCAATAAATTCTCTATTTTTATAAGATGAAATATCATCTAAAGTTATTATTTTTATTTTATTTTTATAATCAAAAATTGGATCTATGATTTCTTCTTTATGAATAAATCTATCTATTCCCAGTGTATTTGTAAAATATTTCATTTTATTATTAACAGTTAAAGTTGCTGATAAAAATATTCCCGAATTTAATGTAGATAATATTTTTTCTTCAAACAAGTCTGCTATATTAAGAGGAACCACTTGAAATAAAAAATTATCAAAATCCTTGTGAATAGTTGCTATTTTCGCATATACATCTTCTTCATTACATTCTAAAAATATTTCTATGGTAGTTTTTAAACATTCCAAGTCTTTGACTTTACTTTCACCTTGTTTATAAGTGTCATTTTCTTTATCTAAACTGTCATCATCCATTTGTCTATCCAAAACATACAATATAGATTTTAAATTTGATAAAATTTTATCTAAAGATGTTTTTATACAATCACTGTAGCTATTATAAGTAACATCAATTTTTCTATTACCTTTAAATAAATAACCAGCTTTTTCGTTTTTTTGTAAATTTATTTCCCAGCTTAAATTGTAACTTGAAAAAGTTGAATAATTATTCATTTTTCCATATTGAAGAATATATTCAGCTTCTTCCATAATTAAGTTTATTTCTCTACTTATTTTGGCTTTATTATTAGCATCAAGTTTTATAAAATAATAAAATCTATCAAAAGGCTTTATTATTTTTTTATTTCTAGATGTATAAGCAAAGGGACTGTTGTTTATAAGTTCTGCTGGATATATTTCTTGAAGAAAGAATTTTAAAGCTCTATATTCAACTTCTGATGCAAAAAATTCATAACCTTTTTCTACTAAATTATGTGCTTCATCAACTATCAAATTTTCTATGGGCTTTTCATCTTTATAAGGCCACTTAGCAAGTAGTGAATGGTTCACTACTGTTATGTCTTCTTCTTTCAGCTCTTCCACTCTCTTTTTATAAAGACATTCTTTATAACATTTCTTAGGCTTACAAAGGTTAGGATCACAAGATACATGTCTTAAATGCGTTGCAATTTCTGGGAAATTATTAAATATCCAGTAATTAATTTCTTCCATATCTCCATAAAGTCCATCTTTAACCAATTCTCCTAATATAATTAATGATAAAATCTCACTAGGTGTAGACTTATCATTTTCATATTCTTTAATATATTTTTCTAATTTTTCAACACAAATATAATTGCTTTTTCCCTTAATATATCCAAATCTTATTTTATCCTCCAATCCTAAAGACTGAATTACATTTGGAATATCTTTTTTTATAAGTTGTGTTTGCAATTCCTTTGTGTCTGTAGAAATTATTATTCTTTTGTGATTTAAATAACTTTCCATTATACTTGGAAGTAAGTATCCCACACTTTTACCAATCCCAGTAGGCGCCTCAATACAAGCTATATTTTCTCCACTTGTATTCATAGTTTCTCTTATTAATTTACTTAATTCAAATTGTCCTGGCCTAAATTCATAATTAAATCCTTTTTTACTTTGCCACAACTCTTTGTTTTTTAGTAAATGTTCGTAATTAAACCTATGATTAATAAGTGTATTTTTTAGATTTTTTTTACTTTTATTTTTTATTTCTTCATTTTCATAAATTACATCTATATTATTAATATTGTAATTTCCCCTATCTATTATTTCACTCCAAGACCATTTGTTAAGACCAAATCTATTTAGTGTAGTGTTTATTCTAAAAGTTAGATTTTCTAAAGTCATACTTTTATTTTCTTTATCTTTTAATCTCATTAAAAGTGCATTTACTACTTTTATTGTGTCTACAACATCATCTAAGGCTCTATGTTTTTCTAAAGACTTATCATTAGTCAAAACATTTTTTAAATATTCTAAATTATATTCTTTATGGTATGGTTCTAGTATTACAGCCAATTCCATAGAATCAAGTATTTCATTTTTTATTTCATGTATATAATGATTTAAAAATGCTTTTTCAAATTCTATATTATGACATATGATTTTTTTATTTCCTAAAAATCTTAGTAAATCATTTTTTATTTCATATAAATTAGGAGCTTTATCTAAATCATTTTGATTTAAATTTGTACAAAGTGAAAAAACTTCTAAAGGAACTTCTTTTTTATTTCTAACAAAAGTATGAAAAGAAGTTAGTTTATTATTTTCTATTTTTATAGCACCAATTTCAAGTATTTCAGATGTATATGGATTTAGTCCACTTGTTTCTATATCAAGAAATACCACATCTTGTACTATACTATTTATTTCATTTATATTCATAATTTATCCTTTCATATTTTCATTTTTAAAACTAATTTATTTTAATAATAAATTTATTATATTCCTTTTGGTCATAATATGTATAGCATAATTTTAATCAGACTGAAATGGAGGTTATATTTTGAAAAAAAACAACGTAAATAAATTAATAATTATAAGTGCATTATTATTAATTTTTGCATTTTTTGCTATTAATGATACTTCTATATTTAACAAAATAAAAACTCAAATTTATACTAAAGATTTGAGTACAGTTGAATATAATTGGTATTTTAATCCTAGGGAAGATGGCAAGCAGCCCCTACCTATACAAGAAGCCAACTTTTTTAAAGATTATGATAGTTATTATGTAGGTAATCCCAACGAAAAAATAATTTACTTAACTTTTGACTCAGGGTATGAAAATGGATTTACTAATCATATTTTAGATGTTTTAAAAAAGCATAATGTTCCAGGAAATTTCTTTGTAGTTGAAAGTTATATAAAAAATAACCCTGATATTATAAAAAGAATGGAAAAAGAGGGCCATCTAGTTTGTAATCACTCTGTTAGCCATACATCAATGGCATCTATACATGATAAAGATAAATTTAATAAAGAAATTTTAGATGTGGCAAATACTTATAAAGAAATTACTGGAAAAGATATGCCAAAGTTTTTTAGACCACCAATGGGAAAATTTAGCGAAGAGTCTTTGAAAATGACTAAAGATTTGGGATATTCATCTATTTTTTGGAGCTTTGCTTATGTGGATTGGTATAATAATCAACAGCCAACTCATGATTTCGCAAAAAATAAAATTTATTCAAGAACTCACCCAGGTGCTATAGTTTTACTTCATTCTAATTCTCAAACTAATAGTGAAATATTAGACGATGTAATTACTCATTGGAAAGAAGAAGGATACACTTTAAAATCTTTAAATAATTTAAAGAAATAATTTAAAAAGCTGTAAGTTTTTTACTTACAGCTTTTATGCATCTACAAAAATTTCTTTACCTTTATAATTTCCAATCCAATAAGGTTTATATATACTACTTATCTCCAAAAGTTTAATATTTTTTATAATTCTACTTTCCATAGAGCCATTTATAATTTTATAATCAAAATAATTTATTATTTCATTTTTTACCTTTTCAATTATATAATTATTCTCAATATTTGATTTTTTTATACAACTTCTTGCTATATATCTTTTTATTGTTTTTGGAGTCTTATCTACTGATTGTGAATGACCATTATAAGTATTTACGATCATAATTATATTATCTTTAAACTCCTCACTTCTAAAATTATTTTTATTTTTTCTTTTGCTAATTATCTCATACTTTAAAACTTTATATTCCACAAATTCTAAATGTATATCTTCAATTTTTCTATTAAATTGATCAATTTTGCTAATTAGTGGAGTTTTTCTTATTATATGTTTTATAGCATCATTTTTATTTACTTTTATCTCCATTGAGTCGACT
>USRS01000105.1 GCA_900557165.1 uncultured Clostridium sp. | reverse complement strand
TAAATTTAAGAAAATAAGAAAAACTGCGTAGAAAAATAATTCTGCGCAGTTTTTTCGTTTAAATAGCTTGTTTATAAAGTTTAAGAAAAGTTTATTATTCAACGTTAATTGTAAATTTATATACTATATCTCCAGTATCATACCATCTGGCAGAAACACTATATGTATATGATCCTTTTATTTCTGGTGATTTGAAAGAATAGTTATTAATATCTATAGAATTATTATTATTAATTTGTTGAATTGAATATTCATGGGGAATTTCACTAAATTCTAAATTTATTTCACTTGACGGTGTTACTGTCAATGAATAATTTCTAGTCTTGTATTTTGTTAAATATTTTGTTTTTCCGTTGTAATTATAACTAGAAATACAACTATTTATCATTTCAGAATTACTTTTAATTTGTAAGTTAGGTATATCTAGATTTTTGTTTGAATTGTTTTTATTTGTAAAAACAATAGAGGCTATTAAGGTTATAGATAATAAGGTAATTATAAGACAAATAGTTTTTTTATTCAATTTAACAATATTACTCCTTTTATACATAAATTTAACATTTTTATTTAAGTTTTTACAAATATATGATACAATATTTTTGTAAAAATATCAAATTTATTACGTATTTAATAAGGGGGATTATTTATGAAAAAAACATTGATATCTACAATTTTGGCAACTGCATTAATATCTACAATGATAGCAACAGTGGCTAATGCCAGTGTTACTGAAGATAATATTTTAATAAATTTGAATAGTAGTGTTGAAACTAATATAGAGGAAATAGATTATGCATCTATGATAAGCTCTATTCAATTACCTGTTTTAGTTGAGAATTTGAAAACTTATATGGAGGAAAATCCAAATTTAACTGATGAAGAAATTAATAATTATTTTAAAAATTTAATAATTCAAAATTATGATGAAAGTTTAGTAGCTTTAGATAATATATCAATGTATGCATATGATTATGCGAATGCGTTACCAATAGTTTCATCTAGATTAGGTACTAATGAAAAAAAGGTATTTAATTCTAATCCTGCAAAGGGTGTTTTAGTTTTATCCAATGCTCAAGCTGCGATTACAATGACATCTCAACACTGGAAAAATACTCATGAATATCATAATGATAATGCAGATGCATTTAGACATACTCTTTGGAATGCATATAATGCACATGATTGTGGAGTATCTTACGCAAAACAATTTGCAGATGCACATGAAAAAGATAATCCTAATGATGCTCTTGAGAATCAAATGGATTTGTTTAATAATGCTTTAGGTAGAACTATTGGAAGTAGATCTTATTCAGGAAATTCATCTCAAGTTAGTTATGCAATTCGTCAGGCTGTTTTAAAAGCTGTAAAAAATGGAGAAGCAAGAAGATTTGTTGGTTCTGATATAGGAACTAAAAATACATTACAAAAAACTAATAGCAATGGAATTAAATAATACATTAGGAAGAATATCTGTTGAATAAAAGAGGAATTTAATCTAAGGTTATGGCTTCATCTGGTCGATGGGTTATAGCCTTTTTAATTTTTAACAATAATATTGTAATATTACAATAAAAAATAATTAGATAAACCATTGCAAACACAACAAAAATGTATTATCGTAATATTACGATAATACATAGAGGTGATTTTGTGGCTAGATTTAAATTAGATAGAAATACAATATCTGAAAAAAATAATAAAGAATTATCAGTTGATTTTTTAAAATCAGCTAATGAAGAGTTGATTAAAGAAAATAAAGCTTTGATTAAAGAAAATAAAGAGTTAAAGAAAAAAATAGAAGAGTTAGAATCAAGAGCTTTAATTAATCCAAGAAAAGTAACAGATGAACAAGTTAAAAAAATTAAAGAGCTTAGAGCTTCTGGATTAAGTTACAGAGCAATAGTAAAAGAAATTGGATTAAGCACTTGTACAATCCAAAGAGCTTTAAAAGGTATTTATGATTAGTATTAATTGGTAATAATACAGTAATACAAATAAAAAAGAATTTATTATAAGGAGAGGTTAAAATGAATTATTTAATTCCAGAAGAGATTAAAAATCAAATATTAGAACTCAAAAAAACTATGGAAAGAATTAAACTAGATGGATTAAATTTTGAATATAATCAAAATCCATACGGAGATGTAGAGATACATATAATGGAGTTTAAGTAGCATTGGGAAGTTAGAGTGGTTAATAAGTGTAAAGTTTGTGGTAACACATAAAGATAAAGAACATATACATAACCATTTAGTGGTTAATAGCGTTAGTTTTGAAAATGGACTAAAATACAATGCTAGTAATAAGAGCCTATGGGATATAAAAAGAGAAAGTAATAGGCTATGCGAGAGAGAAAATTTAAAGACTTTAGACCTAGATCATAAGGCAGAGAAAAGGATTAGTAGTGCCGAAAAGAGGATAATGGATAGAGGTCAAATCCCTTGGAAAGATGAGTTAAGACAGATAATAGATATAGCAAGGGAGAGAACAAAGGATTTACAAAGCTTTAGGGAGTTTTTAGAGAAAAACTTTGAGATAGAAACTAGAGTAACAAAAAACAGTATAAGTTATAAGCACCCCGACCATGGTAAAGCAATTAGGGGCAGGAGCTTAGGAGATAAGTACAATAAGGAGGAATTAGAGAATGAGTTTAATGGACAAGAAAAATCAATTTTTAGAAATGGAGCAAATGAACGAGGTAGAGCCAAAGGAAATTCAGCCTTCGGATATGAAGGAATTTCAGACCTTGATAAAGAATTTGAACGCAGAGCAGACAGTCTTGAACAACAGATTAATAAAGACCATAGACTTAATCGAGAAAGAGAGAGAGCTATACAAGAGCAACGAGAAAATAAGAGAAGAGAAGAACAAGGAACTAAGCGAGAAAACACAAGAAGCCTTCAAGATGATGACAAAGAAATCAGAGGAATTGAAAGAGCTTCATCAAGAGAAGTTAGAAAAGGCTTTGAAGGAAGTAGAAAATATCAAGAAATATCACATGGAAATGATGAGAGTATTAAGTCAAACAGTAGCTCAAGTAGAGAGAATAGACAAACTGAATTGGAAGGACAGAGTAAAACAATATGCAATTCAAATGGGAATAACGCTAGGAGCAATATTGATAATTCTAGGAGCATACCAGTTAATAAACCTAATAAAGTAAGAGATTGGGATATGGAAAGATAATACTATATTTGTTATATAGCTAAGATAATAGGAGGGAAATTTATGAAAGTTATAGAGGGATTTCATATTAAAAAAATTCAAAGAGGAACTAAAAAGGGACAAGACTATATAAACCATAACAAGAGGTATGTGTGGAAGATACCAGAAAGACTGGAAGGTCAAATAGAGAAAGGTGATATTGTTTGGGTTCACGCTAAAAAAGACAATAAGATATTAAAGCTAGAGTTTTAGTGGTAGATGTATTAGAGAATAATGATGGAGCATTAAGGAGTATTATAAAGATTGCTAAGAAATGCAATAAATAGTGTAATATTCGATATATATCTAATATGATATTTACTTTTCAATTTTACTATAAGGGGCATTTGGCCCTTTTTCTAAAAATAAAAAAGGTACCAAATTTTAAGAGCTATATGGAGGAGCTTACACTGTAGGTAAATTATATTATACCTTGTTGTCAATAGATGGAATAAAATTCATTGTCTAACAGGTAAATATAAAGTAAAATAAAATAAAATAGTCCAACAAAGGAGGTGAAGTAATGGTACAAGCAGTAAGAGAATTAGATAGATATAGTAAATCAGAAATTGAAGAATGTTCAGAGCTATTGAAATATATTTATGTGAATAATGATGAATGTTTTGTAAGGGTTTTGAATAAGACTACAGGAAAAAATAAAGTATATCCAACAAGCTCATTAAAAGACCCAATGAAGTTAAGACAAGTAATTAACTCATTTGGTAGAGAAGATATATTATTTAGCTTAAATCCATTTAGAACTATGGATAGAGCTACAAGGAGCAATCTATTTTGTATCAATGCAATTCCAGTTGATGTTGATTATAAAAATATTAAGGAGCTTAAAGATTTAGAGCCACATCAAGTAATTAAATTATTAGAAATGGACTTCTTTGAGAGGAAGATACCTACCCCTAACTTTGTAGAGTATGGAAATCAAATAAGACTTATATATAGCGTTGAAACTTGCTATATACCTAAGTTTAGGGATAATGTGGTAACACTAGCTAGAAGAATTTCAGAGGTGTTCTCACAAGAGTTAAAAGAGTATGGAGCAGAAAAGCAGAACCTAGAAAGTTATTTTAGAATACCAGGAAGTATTAACACTAAGAATGGAGCAGAGATTAAAGTATTTTCTTATGATGATTCAGTAAGATATACTCTAAACGAATTACAAGAGCTATGGCTTGATGAATTACCTAAGTGGTATAAGAAACGTAAAGGGCGTGTAAAAGCTCCTAAAAAGGTTGTGAAGCTACATAATGTTTATTCTTTAAACTGTAATAGGTTAATGGATTTTGAGAAGATACAGAGCCATTTAAACAGTATTGGAGTAACAGAGCTTAGGTCAAGGTTATGTTTCTTGTATAGAAATTATATTTTAATAAAAAATAAATATCAAAATGGAGAGCTTAAATCGGAAGATTATGAGTTAGCCAAAGAGGAAATGTTGAAGTTTAATAATAACTTTAATGAACCACTAAGAGGACACATAATAGAGAGTGCTACAAGGGTTGTAAACTATCGTCAGTATCTTTATAAGAATGAAACTCTTATAGACTTCCTAGAGCTTGATTATGAGCTTTGTGATAGATTAGGATTACAGAGTATATATAAAACTAAGACACAAGAGGAATGGAACAAAGATTACTATAAAAGGAATAGTGAAAATAGAAAAGAAGCTGAAAAGAAAAAGTATCAAGAAAAGCTAAGAGCTGATGGAAAAGTATCTAAAAAGCAAGAAATAGAAAAAAGAAGGAAAAAAATTAAAGCCTTGTTGGAGCAAGACTTTAAGAGAAAAGATATATGTTCACAACTTGATATATCTATTAAAACATACAAACGTGATATTAGTTTTTTAAAAGAGCAAGGTTTAATATAGCCTTGTTCTTTTTGTATTATAAAGCATTTTAGGAGCTAATTCAATACTATAATTTTGCAAGTATTATAAAAAAAAGGGGGTCATTTTTTCTTAAGAGCTATATGGAGGAGCTTATCCCTTAGGGTCATTTTCGTGCATAAATATACCTTTCAGACTATTGCAAGTTTAAATTTACCTAGGTATCAAATTTTTAGCCCTTGTATTATAGGGTACTTATTACCTGTTCTAGGATTAGACAAGATTTTTATTATGTTTATGGTATGGTGATAACAAGGGATTAAATTAATTTATAGGGGTGGGAACAATGGCTATAAAAGATGATTATATAAAGATTAGAGTAAGTAAGGAGCAAAAAGCATTATTTAAAGATATAGCAAAAAAGAAAAATATCAGTATGAGTAAGTTTATTATTGTATCAACAGAGGAAAGAGCTTTGAGAGAGAAAGAAAAATTTGAGGGTACAAATAGCTTGGAGCTTAGAGTTAGTGAGCTTGAGAAGAAATTACAAGAGATTAAATTTAAAATGGAGAGCCAAAAAGCCGAGAAAAAAAGTTTTTTTAAAATTTTAAGAAATAGGCTTACAAATTGAAAGTTAAAATACTATTTATATTTTAGTGGGATTATTTATTTATGGAGCAGTGGATCCATTTTTTTTATAAAAAAATAGTTTGAGGTTAAAAAAATGTGTGATAAAAT
>USRS01000104.1 GCA_900557165.1 uncultured Clostridium sp. | reverse complement strand
TTAACTGGTGTTCCAATGGGGATAGGTGCTCTTGCAGTATTCGGTTCTGCTTTCATGAACTACGTATTCTTCGAAAAAATGAAATTAGGAACTAAAAAAGACAGTATAGCTGTTGCTATAGAGCCATTAACTCAAGCTGACTTAATATCTGCTAACCCAATACCAGTTTATGTTACTAACTTCATAGGTGGTGGATTATCTGGTATAATAGTTGCTATGATGGGAATAACAGTTTCTACTCCAGGTCTTGCTACTCAAATAGCTGGTTTCGCTGTTTCAGTTGCTGAAAATGGAATGAAAGGTTTAATAGCTGCTATAGCTTGTGCTGTAGTAAGTATAATAGCTGGATATATAGGATACTTCATGTTCAAAAACTACAAAATAACTACTGCTGCTGACGTAAGAGGAACTCAAGAAGAAGTTGCAGCTTAATATAAAAACTCAAAGGTTTTGCCTTTGAGTTTTTTTTAATTATAATTGTTCTCTTCTTATGGTTGATTTTATAAATAATTTTTGTAAGTTCTTTTCATCATTTTCTTCTATACATTTTTTTATTTTATCAAATTCTGCTTCGAAGTTATTCATAGCTTCAAGGAGATTTTTTTTATTACCTAAGAAAAGTAAGCTCCATAATTTTTCATTCATATTTGCAATTCTAGTTAAATCACGGTAGCTATCTCCTATAAATTCACCTGTATTTCTGTTTTCTATGTCGCTATTTGTAAGGGCTACGGCTAGGACATGGGGTAGTTGACTTGTGAAAGCTATCATTTCATCGTGAAAAGCAGGAGTTGTTCTTTTTATGTGTTTAAATCCCATTTCTTTTGCTAAATTTTCTATTTTTCTTATGTTTTCTTCTTTATTTTTCTTTGTTTCAACTATAAGGAAATTTGCACCTTGGAAAACTTTATTTGTGGCATAATCTATGCCCTTATTTTCTCTACCTGCCATGGGATGTGCAAAGACAAAATCTATATTTTGTGGCAAAATTTCAACTATATCATTTATAAATAATTGCTTTATGCCTGTCACATCAGTGATTAGGGCATTTTCTTTAAATTTATTTTTGTTTTTTACTATAAAATTTTTCACCAAGTTTGGATAAATTGCCAAAACTATTAAATCCATTTCACTTATTATTTCATCTTCTCTGGTAAATCCTTCTTTAATTATCTTCATCTCTTTTGCTTTTTTTAAAGTTTCTTCATTTGTATCTATTCCGTAAACTTCACTGTATCCTGCTTCTTTCAGTGCCATGGCATATCCTCCACCAATAACACCCAGTCCTACAATTAATATTTTCATAAAAGCACCTTATTTATACCCTTCCTTTTTCTTGTAACAACCTAGTAATTTAAAATATCTCGTTTCTTCTTTTATTAAATTTATGGCATTTTTTACTTTTTCATCATTTATGTTTCCTTCCAAATCCACATATAATACATATTCCCAAAGCTCACCATTACTTGGTCTTGATTCAATTTTTATCATATTAAGATTGTTTTTTACAAAGTGACCAAGTAAATTGTATAAAGATCCGGCCCTATTTTCCAAAGAAAAGCTGACAGTTATTTTATTGCTTTCTTTTGATGATTCTAAATTTTTGCTTATGATGACAAATTTGGTGTGGTTGTTATTGTTATCGTGGATGTTTTTTGCTAATATATCTAGATTATAAATCTTGGCAGCACGACTACTTGCTATGGCAGCCTTGCCTTTATCATTTAATTTAGACACATGTTTAGCACTTATAGCCGTGTTGTAAAAATAAATTAATTTAAAATCTTCATGATTTCTTAAAAACTTCTTACTTTGTTCAAAGCCTTGGGGATGAGAATAAACTTCTTTTATATCATCTACAGTAGCGTCCTTTACTCCCACTAAATTTTGATTTATTTTTATACATTCTTCACCAACAATGTAAAATCCATATTTGGAAATTAAATCATAAACAGAAGTTATGGCTCCTGTGCAGGAATTTTCAAAAGGTAATATACCATAATCTATTTCATCATTTTTTAGTGATATAAATACATCTTCAAATTTTTCATAATTTAAACTTTTATTATTTTCTCCAAAGAAACTTATCATGGCCTCTTCGCTAAAGGAGCCTTTTACACCTTGGTATCCTATTTTTAAATCATTTGGTTTATAGTGGGATATATCCACGAAATCACCCCTTTTAATTTTTTTCTTCACTCCAATCAATCGCTATGCCACCTATTTTTTCAAAGTCGTCAAAAAACTTTGGATAGGATTTTGATACACATTCAAAGTCTTTGATGATGATGGGGTCTTTGCAACAAGATGAGGCTATGGCCAAGGTCATGGCTATTCGGTGGTCTTTGTGGCTCCAAACTTCAACACCTCCAGCAAGTTCTCCTACGCCATCTACTATGATAGAGTCTTCTTTTTCTGTAACTTTTGCGCCCAGTTTATTTAGCTCTTTTGTTATGGCAGAAAGTCTGTCACATTCTTTTATTCTAAGTCTGCCCACATTTACAATTTCACTTCTTCCCTTTGACAACGCTGCCACCAAAGTTACAACTGGTATAATATCTGGACATTGAGAACCATCTATATAAGTTCCCTTTAATTTTTTTCTTCTTTTTATTTGCATGTTGTGTTTTTTATCAATGATTACTTCACCATTCATTTTTTTAAGTATATCTAAGACTTCTTTATCTCCTTGAAGAGAGTTGATATCAAGTCCACCACAGTGAATTTCATTGCCAAGGGCATCTCCACATAAGAAAAATGCCCCTTGAGAATAGTCGCTTTCCACTTTGTAATTTCTGCCTAGGTACTTTTGATTTCCTTTTATAATAAATTCTTGGTAATTGTGATTTTCTATTTCTATACCAAAGTCTTTCATAACTTTTAAAGTTAAATCCACATAAGACTTTGACTCCATTTTTGTGGTGATTATTATTTTTGAATCTTTTTTTAGTAAAGGCAAAGCAAACAAAAGTCCACTTATAAATTGGGAGCTCACATTGCCCTCTATTTCAAAAGTTCCTCCTTTTAAAAATCCATCCACCATTAAATCCAGCTTATCTCTATCAAAGGAGTAGTTAATTTTTTGTTTATCAAAAATTTCATAATAAGTTGTAAGAGGTCTTTTGCCTAAATTTCCTTTTCCTTGAAATTTAGTTTTTCCTCCAAATACTAAACAGATAGGAACTAAAAACCTTAAAGTAGAGCCTGACTCATTGCAATCTATTATTTTTTCATTGTGTGATGTATTTTGTATATTTTTAAAAATTCCCTCAACTTCCAGATAATTTTCCCCTTTTGTAATATTTGCTCCCAAAGTTTTCATTCCTTCAATAGTTGCTATAATATCATCAGAATAGTCTATGTTTTCAATTTTACATATTTTATCACTCAAAGATGCACATATAATTGCTCTGTGAGCTATGCTCTTTGATGGAGGAATTTTAACTCTTCCTCTTAATTTTGTTGGATATATTTTTAAATTAGCCATATTTTCACCCTCTATATTTCACGACCTACTGCCTTAGCTATTACTTTAAGTTCTTCCATTAATTTGGCAAATACTTCTGGTTTTATAGATTGGGCACCATCACATAAGGCATTTTTAGGATCATTGTGAACTTCTATTATAAGTCCATCTGCACCAACTGCTACGGCTGCCTTTGATAAAGATTCCACCATCCACCATTTTCCTGTGGCATGACTTGGATCCACTACAACTGGAAGGTGACTCATTTTTTTGATTGCTGGTACCATACTCAAATCAAGGGTATTTCTTGTGTAAGTTTCAAAAGTTCTAATTCCTCTTTCACAAAGAATTACATTTTCATTGCCCCCTGCCATAATATATTCCGCACTCATTAATAACTCTTCCATAGTTGCTGATAAACCTCTTTTTAATAAAATTGGTTTGTCTATTTTTCCTAGCTCTTTTAGTAAGTCGAAGTTTTGCATATTTCTTGCACCTACTTGAATTATATCTGCTTTTTCAATAAATTTAGGTATATCACAAGGAGACATGATTTCTGTAACTACGGGAAGTCCTGTTTCTTCTTTTGCTTTATGAAGTAAATCAAGTCCTTCATATTTTAATCCTTGGAAACTATAAGGAGAAGTTCTAGGTTTGAAAGCTCCACCTCTTAAAAATCCTCCACCGTATTTTGCCACTTCTTTGGCAACTAGCGTGATTTGTTCTTCACTTTCTACGGAACAAGGTCCTGCTATCATGGCAATTTTTTTGCCACCAATTTTTCTACCACAAACATCTATAACAGTATTTTCTGGATGGAATGCTCGATTGGCTTTTTTGAATGGTTCTTGTACTTTCATAACTTTTTGCACACAATCTTCTAATTCTATACGCCAAGGATCTATTTTGCTAGTATCCCCAACTAAGCCCAATATGGTACATCCAGTTCCTTGACTTTTGTCCACTGTTACATTTAAATTTTCCAATTCTTTTGTTAATCTTTCTATTTCATTTTCTTTAGTTCCTGATTTTAAAATAACTACCATAATAACTTCCCCCTTAATTTTTATTTATTTTTTCAAATAGTTAATCAACAATTTATAAATCTTTATATTAAAAAAGAGAACCCTAAATGAGTTCTCTTAGATAATCATAGTTTGTTAGTATATTAGGATAGATAATAACCCATTTGAAAAGAATTGTATTTATTTTTGCATCTTAAGTAACCAGCGCTAAAGTAAAAGCCCCAGAAAAACAAGTAATAAAAACTATAAAGTTTTGCACTTAAATTCTTTTCAATATTTTTCATTATTACCTTCTCCTTTCTTTTTAAATTTTTGAATATTTCTTATATTGATTAAATAGTATTCCTTTATTTTTTCTTTGTCAACATAATAAATTTTATTTTTAATTAAATTAATTTTTTCATACATAATTTATAAATTTAATTTATAAATTTAATTTAAAATACACATTCTATAACATTAATATTTCTATAATCTATTGCCATTGGAACAAATCTAATTTGATTGTTTTGACAAGCTATTCTAAAGCCTTGAATACTTCTTCTGTCTGCACTATCTACTAGCATATAAAAAGTATTTGGATTAAATCCTCTTCTCATTTCTATTCTAACTAATGACACTTTTTTGCAGTTGTTTATAGTAAATTGACCTCCACCAGGTGATATAAATGATTCTGGAGTTTGGCCTGCTCCTGTTGAAATAAAAGGTATTGGAATTTGTAAAATTCCTTGTTGCATAGGATCTGCTGACTCAGGATTTGCTGATTGGTCGCTATCTGGTAATATAACAGGTCCTGGTCCTTGTATATCAGTTGGTTGTTGCATGTTGTTATCAGTATTATTTTGTTGTATAACAGGCCCTGGTCCTTGTTGCATATTGTTGTCTTGTTGTATAGCTGGTCCTATCCCTTGTTGCATATTATTTTCCACTCCTGGAATCATATAATATTCTGTAGACAATGCATTATTTATAGGCATATTTGTACCTTCAGGTGTCATTGGTGGTTCAAATAATCTGGAAACTTCCAAGTATTCTTTTTTCATATCCACATTATCATAGTTTGCTTGCAATCCCCCAAGATATACAGCCATAAATTTATAATAATTGTCCCAATATTCTTGCCAATAATTATTATCCATTGTTGATTCCCCCCTATTTTTTATATAAATTCAGTCTTTATATTCTATGTGAATATTTAAGAATTGTTCTTATTTATTGATGACACATGGTGTATTTTAAATTAAAAAAATCCAATGGCCATTAAACATCCATTGGATTTTTTATATTAGTTATAATAAATATAAGTTATTTAAAGTATTGCTATATTTTATTTTTTTTATACATATAATATCTAAATAAATAGTAAACTGTTGTCAATGCAAATAAACAACCTATCATCTGAAAACAATTTATAAAAAGTGCCATTTTTAAAAATCTGTCTGATGCACTTAAAAATAAACATCCAAACAGAGCCGTTTCTATCATTAATGTAAATACTTTAGATCCCCTAGATATTAAATTATAAAATTTTTCTCCAATTGATATGTCCTCAATATCATCAATTTCATCAAGATCATCAAGATCATCAAAAAATACTAGACTTATAAAAGATTTAAACTCCATAAAATATCTTTTTAAAATTTTTAATATGATTAAAAGCATTGAAAAGACCATTATGTCCATTCTTATCAGAGTATAAGTTGCCATAATCTTTATATCTTCATTTTTAAAATAAAATAGACATATTATATCTAATAAAATAAAAAATACGTAATTTTCTATGATAGACTTCCCCTTAAAAGGTTTAGTTTTTTTGATTTTTGTACTTCCTTCCATTTTCTCCCCCTCGTTTTATTTTACACTTATTAATTTTACAATATTTGTATAAAATAAAACAAGCCTTTTACTCAACTATATAAACAGAAAAAGTAAATTCATCAATTTCATTAAAATCTACCATTAATTCATATTGACCGTCTTTTTTCACTGCATCTACTAAAATAGCTCCATCAACTGGTTTTGAAGTTTTATTAAATAAATACTCTTCATTTGAATTGTCTTTTAACATTACTGTAATAGGATAATCAGTTTTTGTTTTAATTTTTAATGATTGCCCCTTTTTTAAGTTGATATTAACTGCTTTTTGTGACAGGTTGTCTTTTGCTCCCATTGTTACATCGCCCATAAAAGTAGTATTATTTCTTGATTGGTCTTTTTCATTATATGTCCACTCTACTACTTTTACATCTTCATCTTTTGCTTGAACATAGCTATTTGAAATAGTTTCACTTTTTATTTGCTTGTTATTAGCACATCCGCTCACTCCAAATACTACTACCATTGATGATAATATTGATATTAATTTTTTGTTCATATACTCCCCCTACATTGGTAAAATTTGTTATGGAGTTATTTTATCACAATATGAATTATAAAAAAAGCTGTAATTGAATAATCAATTACAGCCCTTTTATATTAAGCTTATTTTACGAAATATCTTTCTAATAATCCTAAGAATGCTTTTCCGTGTCTAGCTTCGTCTTTACACATTTCATGAACAGTGTCATGTATAGCATCTAATCCTAATTCTTTAG
>USRS01000103.1 GCA_900557165.1 uncultured Clostridium sp. | reverse complement strand
AATCATTATCTGAATATCTGGCTTGGTTTGTTTGTTGTTTCATCGATTCTAATTGAATCGTTTATGTTAACCTACTGTTTAATTTTCAAAGTTCTTATTTGTCTCGTTTCGACTTCTTAAGTTTATCAAGTTTGTCGTTTTTTGTCAACACTTTTTTTCAGAAGCTTTTTCTGAAGTTTGTGTTGTTCGTTTGCCCTTGTCTCAAGGACAAGTAATACTATATCATCATAATAAATAACCGTCAACACTTTTTTTAAATTTTTTTCATTTTTTATTTTCATATTATTAAAATTTAACTTAATTTATAGCTACAACCTAGTAAATTACTAGTTTTTATAATTTTTAATTAAAACTATATATCATTCTAAATTTTATTAAAAATAACTTTTAGACTTGATTTATTTTAAATAAAACAATAAAAAAGTGATGTCTTAAATATATTAGACAACACTTTTTTATTGTTATTTCATTATCCTCATGGCATTTAATACTGCTATTAAAGCTACACCTACATCAGCAAATACTGCTTCCCACATACTTGCCAAACCTGTCGCACCTAAAATCATTACTATTATTTTTATTCCTAAAGCAAATATTATATTTTGCCATACAATTTTATAAGTTTTTTTAGAAATTTTAATTCCTTGAGCTATTTTACTTGGTTCATCTGTCATTATAACTACATCTGCTGCCTCTATAGCTGCATCTGATCCAAGACCACCCATGGCAATTCCCACATCAACACGTGCTAGTACTGGTGCATCATTAATTCCATCGCCTACAAAAGCTATTTTTTCTTTTTCTGTTCTATTTTTATATAATTCTTCTATTTTTTCCACTTTTTCATTTGGCAATAAGTTTGAAAATACTTTATCTAGTTTAAGTTTTTTAGCAACAGAGTTTGCTACTTCTTTATTATCACCAGTTAACATTACTGTTTCTTTAATACCTTGTTCTTTTATTAATCTTATAGCTTCTTCACTATCTGTTTTAATTTTATCTGCTATTACTATATAACCTTTAAATTCATTATTTATTGCTATATAAACTACTGTACCCACATCTGTACTTTTTTCTATTTTAATATTATTAGATGCCATTAGCTTTTCATTACCAGCTAATATAATATTATTTTCATATTTTACTCTTATTCCATGAGCTGCTATTTCTTCGTATTCTTCCATTTTATTTAAATCAATTTCTTTATTATAGTAATTCAAAATTGATTTTGCTATTGGATGATTTGAATTAACCTCTGCTATAGAAGCAAATTTTATCAGTTCATCTTCTGAAATATTTATTGGTTTAACTTTAACAACATCAAATACACCTTCTGTTAATGTACCTGTTTTATCAAATACTACTGTATCTACATATCTTAATGCTTCCAAGTAGTTACTTCCTTTTATTAAAACACCTTGTTTTGATGCAACCCCTATTCCACTGAAATAACTTAATGGTATTGACAGTACTAGAGCACAAGGACAAGATACAACTAAGAAAATTAAACCTCTGTGTATCCACTCGCTAAATGTGGCACCTTGCATAAATATTGGTGGTAATATAGCTATTAACAAAGCTAATCCTACTACTATAGGAGTGTAATATCTAGAAAATACTGATATAAAGTTTTCTGTTTTTGATTTTTTACTACTAGCATTTTCAACCATATCTAATATTTTTGAAGCTGTAGATTCAGAGAAGTCTTTAGTAACTTGTACTGTTAATAAAGCATTTTTATTTATAAATCCTGATAATAAATTGTCACCTTTTTTAACTGTTCTAAGTACTGATTCTCCTGTTAATGCTGAAGTATCCATCATAGAACTACCTTCTATTACTACACCATCTAGAGGTACTTTTTCTCCTGGCTTTACTATAATATAATCACCTATATTCACATCTTCTGGATTTACAACTTTAATAGTATTTCCTAATTTAAGATTTGCCATATCCGGTCTTATTTGCATTAATTCTGATATGGATTTTCTTGATTTTCCTACTGCTAATTCTTGTAAGTATTCTCCTATTTTATAAAATAACATAACTCCAACAGCTTCTGATGGTTCACCTATGGCTATAGCACCTATTGTGGCAACTGACATTAAGAAGTTTTCATCAAAAATTCTTCCTTTTGTTATGTTTCTTAATGCTTTGTATAAAACATCACTACCTACTAATAGGTATGCCACTAAAAATATTAATAAGGAATATTTATTTTCTCTACCTGCTATTTCTTCATAAAATGCGAAAATAAATACTATAACTCCAGCTATTATTTTTAAAAGATTTAATTTCTCATTATTTTTAATACTTTTTTGAGTTTTATCTTCTTTAATTTCTCTTTGTCCTTCTATTTGTATATCTAATCCTGGTTCAGTATCATTTATAATATCTATTATGTTTTTTATTATTTTTTCTTCATTATCACAATCTATTTCAACTGATAATTTTTTATTTGTAAAATTTAAATTACTATTTTTCACTCCATCTATATGTTTAACTTTTTCATCTATAACACTTGCACAGTGAGCACATGTTAGTCCATTAAGCATCAATTCTTTTTTCATCAATACTACTGTAGACATTTTCCACTCCCCCTATCTGTTGTAGGTTTCTTCTATATGGCATAACCCACAATTAAATATTTGATTTACATGATTATCATCAAGAGAATAATAAACAGTTTTTCCTTCTTTTCTAAACTTTACTAATCTAGCTTGTTTTAAAACTCTCAATTGATGAGATATAGCTGATTGAGTCATATTCAAAAGATCTGCTATGTCACATACACACATTTCTTCTTCAAATAATGCATATATGATTTTTATTCTTGTTGTATCTCCAAAAACTTTGAATAAATCTGCTAAATCATATAATTTTTCATCTTCTGGCATTTTATTTTTAACTTTCCCTACTATTTCGTCATGTATAAAGTTACAGTCACATTTATTTATGATATCTTTCATTAAGATTTCCTCCACTTTTTGAAACTAATATATGAACAACTATTCATATATTTATAGTATGATATTCTTGCATTTTTTGCAACAACTTCAGAAAAAATTTTTTTAATATTTTACAATTACTAAAATATTCATATCTAAAATATTTTCTAATATATATATTAGTAGTATTTAAAAATTTTAATTAGCTTGAAAGGAGAAAATATAAAATGAATTATAATATGTATACTAATAGATTAAGTGATAACATAGACCCTAACTATATTTATCCTCAACCTTATATAGATCCTTTGATGTATATGAATCCTTATTTTATAAATAATCAAAATACTAATCCACAATATTCAACTTATTCAAATCAATATGTAGATAATCCTCAATTTAACCCTTACGAAAATACTAATAACAGTAATATTGAATCTAGTAATAATGGTATGAGTAATAATACAAATAATATGAACAATATCAATAATGAACTAAATAATATACCTATGATTCCTGCAATTCCTCAACAAAATATGATGTTCCCAAATACAATTTATCCTGGTATGTTTCCACCTAACATGATGGTTCCTGGATTCATTCCTCCAAATATGATATACCCTAATATGATGTATCCTAATATGTTTTTCCAAAATGGAATGTTTCCTAACCCAATGCCTAGTATTCCAACTATCAATATGGAAGAATTTGATGAAGAAGAAATGTAATTAATAATATTTATAGGGGAATTTTTATTTATTTTTTTAATAAAATGAGTATAAATATTTTTAGTCTGTCTATACTATTTAATGTATTCCTCATAATATTCCCCCAATATTATAAATACAAAAAGGGCAATCTAGTTTTTCTAGAATTGCCCTTCTTTTTTATGTAATTGTATTATCTTGAAGATCTAAATGTTACTAAGTTCTTCATATAAATGAACAAATCATATGGTTTTTTATCTCCATAAAATTTATATCTCAAATAATCATCTAACCATATTGCTATTATACTTATAAAAAACCAAAAAACACTAAACAATAAACTTACTTGTCCCATAAAATTAAGAGGAAGATTAGAATAATCCCATATATTTAATCCCATCTTGATATTCAATATGTACCCTGATATAAATTCTAAAAAGGTTACTATTATCATACTTATAAAACATTGTTTATATAATTTTTTATTTGGTGCAATATTATTAATAAGTCCAATCAACATTCCACATAATCCTCCAACTACTAACATAGATGGATGAGTATAACCTCTACAAACAAGTTCTATATTAGTATAAATACAACCCATTACAATAAAAATAAAAAATTCTTTTTTTATAAATCCTATTATATATATCACCACCCATATAACACTTTTTATTCTACTAATAATAATTATTACTTTTTTCTTTATAATATGTCTATTTATAAATACACAAAAGAGCTTATTAGATTTCTCCAATAAGCCCTTTTATATATTTTAATCTAAAAAATCTTCAAAATCATCTGATCCAGATTCCACAAAGTCATACAGAACATTTTCTTCAAAGAAATAACTTTCACTAACAGTTAAAAAGTCTTTATATTTTGTTAAAAGTAATTTATTTATATATTTTCTATCTTTCTCAGAATATGTACCTACAAATAATTCCTCTCCAAGTTGATAATAAATAGATTTTATATCATTATTGATTACATATACATCTTCCTTTACATGATTATTATTAAAATTAAATCTTGTAAAGAATACGCCTTCTTCCATTTCACTTTTTAGCATAAATGGATTGTCTTCATAAAATCTATTTAAAAATTCATCTTTATTTTCTAATTTATATACATCTATAAATTCTGATTTTGATATTTCATCAAAAACTTCAAAATCATATATAGGTTCTTTATCTGTAACTAATAAAGATTTGATTTTAAAATTATCTTTTACTTTTTCTATATTAAAGGCAATTTTACAAGTGTAGTATCCATCTTCATCTTCATATAAAGCTTCACTAATATACACACCTTCTCCTCTTTTAGTTACTTTGTTTTTTAAAAGAGACCCATTTATTTTAGTAATATGATTATTAGAAATTTCATCACTTCCAGAGAAATATTTTAAACTTTCTCTATCCCTAGCAATAAATCTCATTGTCATATAATTTATAAATTCTACTTCATCATAAACTTTTTTACTTATTATTGGATAAACTTGTTCAAAAGTTAATTTACTTTTGTAGTTTTTTATTATATCTATATATTCTTCCACATCTCCTGGCAACTCTTTGCCATACTCTAAATTTTTATTTCCAAAATGGTTTATTAAAAATAAAGCTATATCTTCATCAACTAATACTCTAGCTTCACCTAAACCACCCATCAATCTTTCTTCTTCTTTACAAGCTTCTTTTGAAGTTGGATTTTTTAAACTAACATAGTCAGCTATTCCTAGCCCTTCTCCATCTAGTAAAAAATATTGGTATATATATTTTTTATTTTCTTCATATCTTATAATTAAACCCATGCTTCCCATAAGCCTAGATCTTGTTATTTTTGCATAATCAAATGTCATTAAACCACATCCTTATTTTATTTAATTATTTTTAATCAAAAGATTTATTTAAATCAATAAAATCAAATTTTATAATTATAGTTTACAACAAAATGAAAATTTATAATATAATAAAGTAAAGACTTAGATGAGGTGATTCAATGAAAAATATAGGAGCTTTTTTTGATATAGATGGTACAATTTATAGAGATTCTCTTATGGTAGAACATTTTAAAAAGCTTATAAAATATGAGATTGTAGATCAAAGAGCTTGGGTTGCCCATGCAAGGGATACATTTTTAGATTGGGATAAAAGGCAAGGTAATTATGATGATTACTTGCTTGAAATTTGTGATTTATACGTTCATTCCTTATTAAATGTTGATAAAAATTGCATAGATTTTACTAGCGATCAAGTTATAGCATTGAAGGCAGAACGTGTTTATAAATATACTCGCTCAAGAATTAAATGGCATTTAGATAATGGACATAAAGTTATATTTATCTCTGGAAGCCCTAATTTCTTAGTTGAAAAAATGGCAAAAAAATATAATGCAACTGATTTTGCTGGTAGTAATTATGTTTTTGAAGATGGAAGATTCAATGGCACTGTCATTCCAATGTGGGATTCCACTAGTAAAAACTTGGCCATAGATAATTTTGTTGAAAAATATAATATAGATTTAAGCAAGTCTTATGCTTATGGTGATACTAATGGTGACATAACAATGCTTAGACGTGTTGGCAATCCAATTGCAATCAACCCTACAAGTGAGTTGGTTAATCACATGTCTAAAGATAAAGAATTAAAAGAAAAAACACAGATTATAGTAGAAAGAAAAGATATAATATATTCTTTAGATTGTAATGTTAAAACACTTAATATAGACTTATAGTACAATTATATACGGAGGATAATGATTTGAATATAAGTAAACAAAATTTAAATTTTAAAGATATAGAAGATAATTTAGACGAAATAAGAAAAAAATTATACTTAGAATCTCCAGATTTATGGATTGATTTTTGCGATAAAATCGATGAAAAGATTTTAGATGAAATGGTTTTATTTTATGCTGCTAAATACAATTTTTCTGATATAATAAAATTTGCCATTGATAATAATACTGTAGATATTAATAATCCATCTAAGAATAGAACTTATTCTTCTATTAAAGAACACTTAATATCTGTGGCTAGAGACTGCAATAGCAAAGATGTATTTAATTTCTTAAATAATAATATGAAAATTAATGACAATAATATAAATAAAATGGGTGATATTAAACAAGAAAAAGGCGAAAAAAATTATTTTCCAGTATTTAATTGCCCTCATTGTAATACAAATATCCTAAAAACAGGTTATAAAATTTATAAAGAAATAAGTTTTGCCTATTGTGAAAAAACTAATAAACCTCAAGAGATAAATAAAATAATAAATAATAAAGTATTTTGTTGCAATTGTAATGAATCTATTGAAAACATTACTACTGAAATACTAGAAAGTATATGCTGTATACATCATTGTCAAAATTGCAAAAAAGATTTAATAGAAATAGGTATAAACGAAAAAATTAAAATGAGTTTTAATGATAAAAATAAAAAATTTGATAAAAAAGATAAAACTTATAATTGTTCAAATTGTGATCAAGAGTTAAATAAGTTTCAAATTGAATATTTCAAGTTATAATAAAACGAGGCTGTAATTAACAACTTACAGCCTCATTTTATTATTTATTAACAAATCTTCTTAATTTTTCATTATAATAATCTATAAATTTTGAATAAACAAAATCATAAATTATAAATGCTATTTCAAATATAATAATTGTAATTATATTTACAGGAATATAAACAAAAAATTTTAAAATAAAATAAGTTATTATTATGAGTATATTAGCTGCTACTAATTTCATAATATA
>USRS01000102.1 GCA_900557165.1 uncultured Clostridium sp. | reverse complement strand
CGTGTATATATCCACATACTGTACATACGAATTTTTTCATCTTTCAATTTCCTCCTAATTTGTATATATTAAATATTCATACTTACATAAATACCCATGAATTTATATTTAAAACATTTTTTTACAATTTTTTATTTCTTTCTAAAAATTTTTGAAAAAATTTTGAACACTAAGAATATTTTACCATCTAACTTAATTTATTTCTAGTTTTTTTATAAATTATCTTTTCTTTGAAGATTTAATTGACTCCAAACAATAGGCAACTGTTTGAACTAACCATATGATTGTCACAATGAAAAGTGGCATAAGTCCAAAATCCCATACATTAAGTCCTAAAATGCATACAAACCAAAGTATTAAACATGTGTTTGTAACAGCTTTATAAGCTTTGTAAGAAGATTTGTATATGTTCATTTTTATGGCTTCATCACAGCTATCAATCCATTTTTCGCTAAACTTCACATCATAAACGCTTCCCTTTAGCATAGGGTTTATTTCTTTTTCTAAATTGACAAATTTCTTTTGAATTAATATGCTAGATGCTACACATAATACAAATCCAACAAAGAATAAAATCCTTTTAACAATATCTACATTTAGGTCTAAATAATCTGATGGCAGTGCAAATCCCACTCCAAAGAAGAAAAATCCCATGATTAAATTAACTGATGAAAGTAATAATATATAAGATAATTTTTCTTCTATTTTGTCTATCATATCTTCTTCATCTGATTCATTCCATATTTTAAGTTCTTTTGTTAATTTTTTATAAACAATACTGCTTGTTATTATTACTAATAAAGAAAGTACCAAGCTGGCAAAAGGTGTAATTGCTCCTAGTATGCTCATAATAAAATCAGGTAGATTTTCTGATAAGTTGTCTTTAAAGTAAACAGACATACCTCCTATAAGACCTCCTACTATTCCTGATATTATCATAATAATTATAAAGCTTTTAAAAGCCTTTTTGTCTTCTTTTTTTATTTCTTTTACACGATTACTATTCATTTATTTCGTCCTCCTCATAACTAAAAATATCTTCTACTTTTGCATCTAAAACTTTTGCAATCTTTAGTGCTAGTGTCACTGATGGAGAATAGTCTCCACGCTCAATTTGACTGATGGTTTGCCTTGATACTCCAACTAATTTTCCCATTTCTGTTTGGTTTACATTGATCTTGGCTCTGTACTCTTTTAAACGATTGTTTAATGGCATCTAATCCCTCCTGACTATTTTAATTGTCACTTTGACAACTTTGCTTGTCATAATTGATTATAGAATATGACAAGTATAGTTGTCAAGCTCTATATGGTATTTTTTTGAATCATGTTAATTTTTAGTGATAAATCTAATATAAAAATAACCACACCTTAGATTTTTCAACACATTGAATTCTAAGATGTGGTTATTTTATAAATTGTTTTAAATTATTCGTACTTTATGTCAATTATGACTTATTTGTTAGTTAAGGTGCTTTTTTATTATTTCTTTCACCTTTTGTATATCAATTTTTGTAAATTTTGAAATAGTTGCTTCGTCAAGGCCTTCACCTAGCATATTTAGTACTATTTCAACTTCTTTTTTTTCTGTACCTTCTTTCATACCTTGCTTTATGCCTTGTTCTATACCTTTTTCAATTCCCTTTTTTTCAACTTCTGGATCATACAAGCTCTTAGTCATAATATTCACCTCTTCTTCTAAGTTTTCATCATCTATATAGTTTCTGTTTAGATATTCAATTAAATTTTGAATTGCTAAAAGCATACTATGGAAATCTTCACCTAGGATTTCATCTTGGTCAAATAATTCCTTCGACTCGTTGGCTAGTTTTTCAGCTAAATTCCTAGCCACTATGGATAGTTCTTTAATTGTATTTATATCATTTTTCTTTTTAGCTGAATGTAATTTCTTTCTCAAATTGAATAGTTGCAGTGGAATCAAAGGATACATCTTTTTTTCAATTAAATCCTCATCATTATACTGCCAATACTTCATTACATCAACTTCATAAAGAAATTCTTTGTCATCGTCAAATACTATTATTAATTTTAGACTATCTTCTATATTCTTATTTTCCTCAAAGAAAATAACCTTTTACTTTTGGAAATATAGTTTTTTTATATTATCTTTCCCTTCATTGGCATTTTCTTTTCCTTTTCTAAAACCATATTCAAACATACGAATTATCATAGTGTTATCATTTTTCGTCTGAAATTCCAAGTGATAATTCATTTTATGCTTTTCAAAGTCTTTGTTTGCTTTGTCAAAAATTTTGAAAAACATATCACCTCTCAAAATCTCCAAAGTATCTTCCACAAATTCACTGTTAGTGATAGTTACACTAACTTCATCTTCTTTAAAATTTTCATCAAACATACTGTTTAGCAGTTTTACTAATACTTTTTCCGAGCTGTTGAATAAAAATTTTAAAATTTCATCTAATTTTACTTTTTCTTGCTTCAATATTGTACCTACTTTCCTTACATTTATTATAACTAAAATTTTTCTATTTGAATAGAATCACTTTAGTCATATCTAATTCTTTACTGAAAAGTAGTTTTTTAATCAAAATTCGTTATACTTTATGTCTCCAACGACTTCATCTATACATAATTATTCTATTTAATTATATATCTTATTATTTTAAAAGCCATAAATAAAAGTAAAGCTATAATAATAATCGATAATAATAGATTGCTCCATGATACAGTTACTAATGGTTTCATTACTAACCTCCCCAACTTATTTACTTAATTACATTGAGAATCCCTAAAAGAAGAGTATACATCCCCCATAATGTAGATTCTAATACAAATAATTATAACATATTATAAATATAAAAGATATGATTTTTACAAATATTGGTATTAAGTCTTTTTTCTTATTTTCCAATAATTTGTTATAATATATTTATCATAAAATATTTCACAAGAGGAGAAAAATTATGCCACAAATAAAAGTAAGAGGAATAAATGAAAATGACATCTGCAAAATAAGCGAAAAGATGATTGATGAATTAGTAGAGGCTGTAAAATGCCCAAGAGATTATTTTGAAATAGAATGTATAAAATCTGTTGCCATAAGAAATGGTAAAATAGCTGATGTGTACCCATTTGTAGAAGTTGCTTGGTTTGACAGAGGTCAAGAAGTGCAAGACATGGTAGCTAAGATAATAACTGACAATATAAGAGAAAATCTTAATGTTGAAAGTATGGATTTAGCTTTTACAGTTTTTGAAAAAGAGAAGTATTATGAAAATGGAGAGCATTTCTAAGAAATTGTAAATGTATAAAAAGTAGGAGTCGTAAATTTATCAACTCCTACTTTCAAGTTTATAATATTAATCAAGTATAGCTCCTAAAGATTCAAGTTCTTTTATTGCTGATTGGCAATTTGCTAAATCATCAGTTTTAGTTGCTGAGTAAGCATTATAGAATAAAAGATCCCATGATAAGTATCCAGAAATACAATCAAATTGACCTTTGATTAATTCATATTGCTTGTCATTAGTGTTAGCACCACCTACTACGATAATACCTACTTTTTTATTCTTAAGATATGCACCTTTACAATAACATTTGTCAATTACCAATTTCATTTGAGCAGTTATTCCCCACCAATATACAGGTGTTGCAAATACAACTACATCAGCCTCAACAATTTTATCTACTATCATATTAGAGTCGTCCTTTGCTACACATCCTTTATAGCATTGACAAACACCACAACCTGTACATGGAGCAACCTTTAGTTTGTAAGTATCTACAACTTCAAGTTCATGGTTATCGCTAACTCCCTTAGCAAATGCATTGATTGCAGTTAAAGTATTTCCTTTTCTTGGACTTCCATTCAATACTAATATTTTCATAGTACAAATACTCCTTTTCTTATTTTAAATGATATATATAATTTATAATTTTTTTGTTATCTAAAATATTGAATAATATAACAATGAGATTATAACACCTATAAATGAATAATGTCTAATTGAAAATATTTATAAATATATAACTAAAAGTTATTGATTTTTGATGCGAAGAACTCAAAATTACCTTGCAACAACTTAAGTATTTTATAGAATACAGATAGTATAATTAATATATTGTTAATTTTTTGGTGTTTCATTTGAATCTAATACATACTTAAGTATATCCACAGTCAATTCATCTAAAGGCAATGAAATAACCTCCAAATTTTTTAATTCTCTTTTTATACCATTTTTAAAAGTTCTTTTAGTAGCACAGTTTGCAAGCCAAATCGACCATATCTCTCACTTTTTATATCCTTTACAGTTACTTATTAAATAGTCATATAGCATCTCACATCTTTCTGGTGTATATCTAAAGTTCAAATCATAAATATTAGATAATTTAGTATAATAAGGAATATCATAAAATGCCATTCCTGGAGTAATTTCAAGGTCATATAAATCATCTTCACATTGAAACACATTAATTTTTCTGCCGTCTGGCTTATATAATTTAGGACTATATAATGTAGCTAGCTAATATTCACAAGCTATAAATAAATAAGAACTCATATAATCTCACCCATTAAATTGATATTTAAACAAAAAAGCAGAAGCTATGCTCCTACTTTAAGCTATTATTGATATGTATGATTATTTATATATAATATTACTTGACCAATTAGGAATAACTTTATCTTGCCAAATCAGCTTTCCATCTTTAAAATATATTATTTCCTTAAATCTATCCGTATTATCATATATATTTACTTCATCACATACTTCAATAATTTTATTCAAATTTTCTAGTGATTCATAATACCTTCTTTACATATTTATTATCTTTAACTACTTTGCATGGATTTCCATAGGCTATTTTATTTGATGGAATATCCTTCGTCACCACGCTGCCTGCTCCAATTACAACATTATCTCCAATAGTAACGCCTGGCATTACTCTAACACCTGCACCAATCCAAACATTGTTGCCAACTGTTATCGGATAAGCATATTCCAGTCCTTGATTTCTACGCTCATAATCAAGAGGATGGCCAGCAGTATAAAATCCACAGTCTGGTGCAATAAAAACATTGTCTCCAAAAGTTACCTTGGCACAATCTAAAATTACACAGTTGTGATTTGCAAAGAAGTTTTCCCCAATTTCAATGTTGTATCCATAATCACACCAAAAAGGTGCTAAAATAGAAAAGTTATCTTTAGTTTTTCCTAGAAGTTTTTTTATTAGTAGCTCTTGAGTTTTTGTGTCTGACGGCTTTACATTGTTGTACTCAAAGCATATGTCCTTGCACAGCATTCTTTCTTTGAGCAAGTTTTTATCATTATTGGCATCATATAAGATGCCTGCTAACATCTTTTCTTTTTCAGTCATATTGCCTCCCCTAAATTATAATACATATAGTTATTAATTTAATTATAGTAAAATTTGTCAATTTTGCAATATAACTCCTACTTTCAAGTTAGTATGACTATTTTACCTCTTTGCTATAATCTATACCAACAACTTTATTTTTATTTACTACCTCTATATTTTCATCATTAAATTCATACCCATATGATAACCCTACTCTGAAATTTCCTTTAGAAGATTCATAATAAATATATTCCTTATCAACTTCTTCATCTACTGTTGAATTAACCTGCTTTATGTCATCTGGAAGAAGTTTTTTCACCAATTCTATTGCTTGATTATAAGTTAAATCACATGGATTGCTTTCTGAAGCATATGAAAATCCTTGTAAAATCTTTTTATAATTAATATCATTTTTTATTGAATCAGCAGAATATACTTCTGTTATTACTTCTTTTTCATTATCTTTTGAGTCGTCTTTTTCAGTATCATAAGTTAAGTCTTCTTTTTTTACATTTTCATATCTTTCATTAGGCTTGTTTTCTTCACTTATACTTCCACATCCTACACTTAAAATTGATGCTAAACACATAGCTACTATAATTTAGATGTTAAGGAGGTTTTGTTATGAAGTCAAGGGTTGTTAGTATATTTCTAATAGTAGCTTCTGTATTTTTTGTTGGTTGCAACAAAGAAACTAATTCATAAAGTCCAGCAACTAGTTCATCAATAGAAAACAAAAAAGATGAACAAAATGACATTGCGGAAATAAGAAAAAAATTATCTGATGCTTCAAATTGTGGTGAATCTAATCCAATAGAACGTACTATGGAAGAATCTATAGAATATACAAAACAACACCTTCCAAAAGGAGCTAAAGAAGTAAAAACATCTTTTAAGGAGTAACAGAAGTTACATAAGAATATGATGGTCTTTATTATACAGCTACATATATGCATCCATTTAAATATGCTGTTACTACTCGTTTTTTTAATTCATAATCATATTTTGTCATGCAAAACACCCCAATCGTTAGATTTTTGGTCCAATAATTGGGGTGCAGTACAAATAAGTGGTTGTTATTTTTTGTTTTGAGCAACTAAATAAGTCATGTGTGGCATGAAGTATAGTCCAACATATTGTATTGAATGAAGTGAACTTTATGTTTAAAATTGAGAAAAATTAGAATAATTTAAATAAATTTAAATTATAACTATAAATTAGTGATACAATAATAAATAAAATGATTATAGTATAGGAGGGGTAACAATGTTTCCAAGTAGAGAAGAAGCGTGGCAATTATTAAAGGAATATAATCAAGATGAGCATCTAATTAATCATGCATTGGCAGTAGAAGGTGTTATGAGACATTTTGCTACTTTGTACAATGAAGATGCAGAAAAATGGGGAGTAGTAGGATTATTACATGATTTAGATTATGAAAGATATCCTAAAGAACATTGTGAAAAAGTAATAGAAATTATGAAGGATAGAAATTTAGATGAGGAGCTAATACATGCTGTAGTAAGTCATGGATATGGTTTAGTTAATAATGTAAAACCAGAAAATAATATGGAAAAAGTTTTATACACTATAGATGAATTAACAGGACTTATAAATGCAACGGCTATTATGAGACCTTCCAAAAGTGTACTTGATTTAGGCGTAAAATCAGTTAAGAAAAAATTCAAGTCTAATGGATTTGCTGCAGGAGTAAATAGAGAAGTTATAAAAAATGGATGTGAAATGTTAGATAAATCATTAGAAGAAGTTATAGAAGAGACTATAGAAGGTATGAAAAGTGTTGCTAAGGAAATTGGTCTTGAAGGTGCTATATAAAACAAATATATTTTTCACATTCATATATTTTAGCTTTCGAAATATATCCAGATTTTAATTGAGCATTTTTCATGTGATCATCCTTCATATGCATAAATGTAGCATCTATGTCTGTCTTAGAAAAACTATTTCTTCTATTAAAAATAGAATTGTATAAATCATATTTAGACTATCTTTCTAAGTATTTATTGGCGTTAGCCTCAATTTTTATACCATCTATAAATAGATTTTTTAATTCAAGTTCATTATTTTCATATAGTTTTACAATAAATTGATTAAATAAATCATCAAGTATAGGCTCTAATCTTCCTGTTCTAAAC
>USRS01000101.1 GCA_900557165.1 uncultured Clostridium sp. | reverse complement strand
CTGAAATGAAAAAATATATAGCAGAAAATGAAATAGAATTCTACACTATAAATGCTGTTAAGATAGGACAAGAAATAGGTCTTGGTAATAGAATAAACATGATATGTCAAGCTGCATTCTTTAAATTAGCTGATATAATACCAGTGGAAGATGCTGTTAAATATCTAAAAGATTCTATACAAAAAGCTTACGGTAAAAAAGGTGAAAAAATAGTTAACATGAACTACCAAGCTGTTGATGCTGGTATAAACTCATTAGTTAAAGTAGAAGTTCCTTCTTCATGGGCAAATGCAGTAGATGAAAGAAATGGAATAGTTGATGTTGAAGAACCTGCTTTCATAAAAGATATATTAAGACCAATGAGTGCACAAAAAGGTAATGATTTACCAGTAAGTGCATTCTTAGGATATGAAGATGGTACATTCCCTAATGGTACTGCTGCTTATGAAAAACGTGGTGTAGCAGTAAATGTTCCAGAATGGATAACTGAAAACTGTATACAATGTAATAGATGTTCATTTATATGTCCTCATGCTTGTATAAGACCGGTTCTTGTAAATGAAGAAGAATTAAACAATGCACCAGAAGCATTCAAAACTAAGAAAGCTACTGGTAAAGGATTTGATGGATTACAATACAGAATGCAAGTATCTCCAATGGACTGTACAGGATGTGGAAACTGTGCTGATGTATGTCCTGCTAAAGAAAAAGCTTTAGTTATGAAACCATTTGAAACTCAAGAAGTAGAAGTTGAAAACTGGGCTTATGCAGCAGATACAACTAAAGTTGCTCCAAAAGGAGATATAATGAATCCAAATACTGTTAAAGGTTCTCAATTTAGACAACCATTAATGGAATTCTCAGGTGCTTGTGCAGGATGTGGTGAAACAGCATACATCAAACTTGTTACTCAATTATTTGGAGATAGAATGATGATAGCAAATGCTACTGGTTGTTCATCAATTTGGGGAGGATCTGCTCCATCAACTCCATATACAGTTAATCATGAAGGTAAAGGTCCATCTTGGGCTAACTCTTTATTCGAAGATAATGCTGAATATGGATTAGGACAACATTTAGCAGTTGAACAAATAAGAGGTAAATTAACTGATGATATACAAAAACTTGTTTCTCTTGCAACAGATGAAGATGGAAAACAAGTATTCCAAAACTGGTTAAATAATAAAGATAATGGTGAAGCTTCTGTTGAAGCAAGTAAAGCTGTTGTTGAATTAATAAATAACGCTGAACCAAAAACTGAAGAAACTAAAGTTTTATTAGACTCTGTTAAATCAAGAGCAGACTATCTAGTTAAGAGATCTCAATGGATTCTTGGTGGAGATGGTTGGGCTTACGATATAGGATATGGTGGACTTGATCATGTTCTTGCTTCAGGTGAAAATGTAAATGTTTTAGTATTCGATACAGAAGTTTATTCTAATACTGGTGGGCAATCTTCAAAATCTACTCCACTTGCTGCTATGGCTAAATTTGCTGCTGCAGGTAAGAGATCTAGAAAGAAAGACCTTGGTATGATGGCTATGAGTTATGGTAACGTATATGTTGCTCAAGTTGCTATGGGTGCAGATTACAATCAATTTGTAAAAGCAGTTGTAGAAGCTGAAGCTTACGATGGACCATCTCTAATAATAGCTTATGCTCCATGTATAAATCACGGAATAAAAGAAGGTATGGGTAGAAGTGTAGCTAACGAAGAACAAGCTGTTAAAGCTGGATACTGGCATTTATACAGACATAACCCAGTTCTTAGAGCTGAAGGTAAAAATCCATTCTCACTTGATTCTAAAGAACCAACTGCAAGTTTCAGAGACTTCTTAATGGGTCAAGTAAGATACTCAGCTATAGCTAAACAATTCCCAGAAGAAGCAGAAGAATTATTCACACAAGCTGAAGAATCTGCTAAAGATAGATTAGATAGCTATAAGAGATTAGCTGACTAATATAAATTAAAAATTAATTAGTTAATATATAAGATGGTGGACTATTTAAGTCCACCATTTTTAATAAGTAGGAAATTATATATTATCTGATTTGTGGATAATATATAATTTCCTATTTATTAATTTGAGCAACGGATGAAGTCGTTGGCGACAAGAAGTGTAGCACCAACGCAGTGACTTAATAGAAGTAAATTTTTATTGGTAAATGATAGAAAATTGTAATAAATTATATACAAAATATGGTATATAATATATAGATGAGAATACGAGGAGGGTTTATATGTGGATTAGAAGTAAATTGAAGGAAAAAGGGAAACAATCATTTAAAAGATTTTATTGGAAATCAGTTTTAGTATGTTTTATTTCTTTAATATTAAGCGCAGGAGTTGGAAGCGGTGTTACTAGTAGAATAGAAAATTCTTTTAGCTCAGGTTTTAACTCAGGAATAAATAGTATATATGACGACTATGATTATGATGAAGATTACTATGATGATTATTTTTATGAAGAGGATTTAGATGAAGATACCTATTATATTTTAGATGCTATAGAATCATTTTTCACAAGTGGATATTTTATATTATTTATAGTAATATTTATAATTGGTATGCTTATAGGATTTGCTATAAAACTATTAATTGTTTATCCTATAGAAATTGGTAAGAATAACTTCTTTATGGGAATTAGAGAAGAAGAAAAAACTTTAGATAGTCTAATTTTTCTTTATAAAAGTGGTCAGTTAAAAAATTCAATAATAACTATGTTTATGAAAGGCTTATTCCAGTGGCTATGGACTTTATTATTGATTATACCAGGTATAATTAAAAGTTATGAATACAGAATGATACCTTATATATTAAGTGAAAACCCAGGAATAAGTAGAAAAAGAGCTTTTGAAATAAGTAAACAAATGATGAAGGGTAATAAGTGGAAAACTTTTGTTTTAGATTTATCATTTATAGGATGGCAAATATTATCTGCACTTACAATAGGAATACTAGGAATCTTCTATGTTAATCCTTATGTGCAAGGTACAAATGCCGAGTTATATGCATATCTTAGAGAAGATGCTTTACAAAGGGGATATGTTAGCAGTAATGAACTTATAGGATTTTAATAATAGCAAAAATTAAATAAAAGAGTAGTGTACCCGATCGTTATATTAAAAATTTAATGATTGGGTGTTTTTTAGTTTTGGCAAAAAAATTTTAATAAAAAATATTGACTTGGAGCCAACTCTAAGGAGTATACTTAAAATCATCTAAAAAAATAGACGACAAGGAGATTGGAAATATGACATTAAATATTTTAAATAAAATAAATGAACCAAAAGATTTAAAATCTCTATCAAGAGAAGAATTAAATTTATTATCATCAGAAATAAGAGATGTATTAATAAAAAGAGTAAGTACTACGGGAGGTCATTTTGGACCAAACTTAGGAATGGTAGAAGCTACTATAGCACTTCACTATGTATTTAATTCACCAGTAGATAAGTTTGTATATGATGTTTCACATCAATCATATGTTCATAAAATGTTAACTGGAAGAAAAGAAGCATATATAAATCCAGAAAAATTTAAAACTGTTACAGGATACACTGAACCAAAAGAAAGTGAGCATGATTTCTTTACAATAGGTCATACGTCAACTTCAATAAGTTTAGCTTGTGGTTTAGCTAAAGGACGTGATGCAGTAGGCTCAAATGAAAATATTATAGCCATAATAGGTGATGGATCTTTAAGTGGTGGAGAAGCCTATGAAGGATTAAATAATGCTGCAGCATCTAATAAAAATATAATAATTTTAGTAAATGACAATGATATATCCATAGCAGAAAATCATGGAGGGCTTTATAAAAATTTAGCACAACTTCGTGAAAGTGAAGGGAAATTAGATAATAACTTCTTTAAATCACTAGGATTTGAATATCATTTTGTTAAAGATGGAAATAATTTAGAATCATTAATAGAAACTTTTGAAAAAGTTAAAGATACTACTCGTCCAGTAGTAGTTCATATGCATACTATAAAAGGTAAAGGATATGAAGATGCAGAAAATAACAAAGAATCATTCCACTGGGTAATGCCATTTGACTTAGAAACTAAAGAGCCTCTATTTAAAGGTGAATATGTTAAATCTTATGGAGACATAACGGAAGATTTTTTAATAGAAAAAGCTAAAAAAGATAAATCTATAGTAGCAATAACAGCAGCTACTCCAGGAATAGTTGGTGTAAATAGATTTAGAAGTGAATTACAAGATCAATATGTAGATGTTGGTATAGCTGAAGAACATGCCATAGCTCTTGCATCAGGAATGGCAAAGAGAGGTGCTAAACCAGTAGCAGCATTTTTAAGTTCATTTATACAAAGAACTTATGATCAATTATCACAAGATTTAGCAATAAACAATAATCCTGCAACAATAATCGTATATTGGGGAGGTATAAGTGGAAGTGATGTAACTCACTTAGGATTATTTGATATACCTCTAATATCAAACATACCAAATATGGTTTATTTAGCTCCAACAACAAAAGAAGAACATTTAGCTATGGTTGATTGGGCTATAGAACAAGATAAACATCCAGTTGCAATACGTGTTCCGAATATGGAAGTAGTATCAACAGGTGTTGCAGTTGAAGCAAACTTTGATGAATTAAATAAATACGTAATGGTAGAAGAAGGAAAAGATGTAGCAATAATAGGTCTTGGTTCATTCTTCCACTTAGGTAAAAAAGTTCAAAAAAGATTAAGAAATACAGGAATAAATGCAACATTAATAAATCCAAGATTTATAACTGGGGTTGATGAAGATTTATTAAATGAATTAAAAGAAAATCATAAAGTAGTAATAACTTTAGAAGATGGAATACTTGATGGTGGATTTGGTGAAAAAATATCTAGATTCTATGGAAATTCACAAATGAGAGTATTAAACTTTGGTGCAACTAAAGAATTTACAGATAGTGTAGAACTAGATGTTTTATATGAGCGTTATCATTTAACAGAAGAATTAATAGTGGAAGATATAGAAAAAGTATTAGCAGATATAAAAGTATTTGCTTAATATAAAAAGAGCTATGCTAAGCATTATAAAGCTTATGCATAGCTTTTTATATTTTTTTCTTAATTAAATCTTTCAATGAATAATTATTTTCATATAAATAAGTAAATTCGTCTCTGTAATTTTTAAATTCTTTGAATTTGTTACTGCAATTTTCAACATCATCATAAACTTTCCAACATCCTAAAAGTTTAAAATTTTTACCTCCATATTTAATAAAACATTTTACATCATCAAGAGGATATCCTAAAAAAATACCTATTTCATGAGGCGTTTTTTTCAATGTGCAAAATCTTTCTTTTAGAAAAATTATATAATCATCAGTAAAGTCACCTCTATAACCATATGTTCTTAAAAAATTATTAATATTTTTATTTTTAATATCATTTATCAACATTTCTTTATTATAGATATAAATTAAACTGTATTTATCACATGAATATATGATTTCTAAATATAAATCAAAGTTATTAAGTAATGAATTGTAGTATTTCATATAATATTCTAAATTTATTTTTGTATTTTTAGATACCTTAAATAAACTACCAGTTTTGATTTTACCTAAAGTGGGAGAAGCGTATTTTATTAAAAATTTGTCTAACATGAAAATTATCACTCCTAAAAGTTGTCTATATATATTATTCTTAAAAAAAAATAATCTATTAATGAAATATAATGTAAAATTATGTGAAGTAGTCTGAAAAAATGGTGGTTGACAGAAATAAAAAAAACTGATATTTTTATATTAAATACAAATGATAATCATTATCGATAGATAAAGCAAGAAAGGGATGGGAGATAGATGACTTTATTAGTAGTAGGTGGAAATGAAAGAATGAAGAGGGATTACATAAACTTAGGAAAGGAAAAGGGATATAAAACAAAGGTGATTTTAAATATGTCATCTAAAGCATTGAAGGATTTTGGAAGTCCAAATGCTGTAGTAATGTTTACATCAACAGTTTCTCATAAATTAAAGACAGTGATAGAAACACAAGCTAAGAAAAAAAATATACCTGTGATAAGACATTACAATAATAGCAAGGTTTCTTTTTTAGAATGTCTTAATAAAGTTGATGAATGTAATGGTAAATGTAATACATGTAAATATAATTTTAAGAAAATGAAAAAATTATCTTAATTATAAAATAAATAAAACATAAAATAATAATATTTATCTGTTAATAATGAGAATTATTTCCATAAAATATTGACATATGATTGTGATAGAGCTACTATTTAAGTAGATGAAAGTTATTATCAATCAAAATTGAATTTCAATTTAAGATGAATAAAGGGGATGATTAAATGTTATTATCTATGGTTTCTTTAGGAGACATAAGAAAAATTAAAGAGTTAAGAGGTAAAGACTCAGTAAAAAGACATTTACAAAGTCTAGGATTTCTTCCAGGAGAACAAATTGAAATTGTAGCAGAAAATCCAAGTGGAATAATATTATTAATAAAAAATACAAAGATAGCTATAAATAAAGCAATGGCTAATAAAATAGTTGTAGAATAGTAGGTGGGGAAAATATGAAATCATTAAGAGCATTAGTGCCAGGTCAAAGAGGTAGAGTAGTAAATCTTGGAGAAAAAGGTCCAGCAAGAAGAAGGTTAATGGACATGGGAATTACTCCAGGAGTAGAAATTGAAATAGTTAAGGTGGCACCTTTAGGCGACCCTATAGAAGTTAATTTAAGAGGATATGAACTTAGCCTTAGAAAAAGCGAAGCAGAGCAAATAAAAATAGAACAATTATAGAAAAGAAGGGGATAAAGATGAGCTCAAGTATTACATTAGAAAAAAGCAAAAACTTAAGTATTGCATTGGCAGGAAACCCAAACTGTGGAAAAACAACTCTTTTTAATGAAATAACTGGTTCTAAACAACATGTTGGTAACTGGCCTGGTGTTACAGTTGAAAAAAAAGAGGGAAAATATAAAAAAGATAAGGCAATGACGATAGTAGATTTACCAGGGATTTATTCGCTATCACCTTATTCAGCAGAGGAAATAGTTGCAAGAAATTATATAGTAGAAGAAAAACCAGATGTATTAATCAATATAATTGATGGTACAAATATAGAAAGAAATATGTACTTGACCCTTCAAATATTAGAGACAGGTATTCCAACAGTAGTGGCTCTTAATATGATGGATGAAGTTGAAAGTAGTGGAACAAAAATTGATATAGATAAAATATCAAAGGCATTAGGAGTAAAGGTTGTACCAATAGTTGCGAGAAATGGTAAAAATATAGATATATTAATGGATGAAGTTAAAAAAGTTTCCAAAGAAAAAAATAAAGAATTAAACATTTATTCTAAAGATGTGGAAGATTTTTTAGCAGATATTTTATCTCAAATAAATGAAAATAATAAAGGCAATGAAAATGTAAATGCAAGATGGAGAAGTATAAAATTATTAGAAGAAGACCCAATTGAAAGTGAAAAATTATCTTCTGATATGAAAAATAAAATAGAACCTATAGTAAGTAAAGCAAATGCAAAATTAAATGGTGATGCAGAAGGTGAAATTGCAGACCAAAGATATAAATTTATTTCAAATGTAGTTTCAAAATCAGTAAAAAGACAAGTTCAAAAAGATGGAACTAGAATAGAAACAACTTCTGATAAAATCGATAAAGTACTTACAAATAGAATAATAGCTATACCAGCCTTTTTAGTAATTATGTATGCATTATTCTCAATCACTTTTG
>USRS01000100.1 GCA_900557165.1 uncultured Clostridium sp. | reverse complement strand
TGCGAATGCTTTTACAACTCTAACACCTAATAAACTATCTTCTAATCTTGAGTTTAATTCTCCAATTTGAACTCTTTGTTTTTTAAATGCTCTCTTCATTTTTCTATTTTGATCCATACTGAATATAACCATTAAAGGTATGAAGATAAATATTATCGTTGTTAAAGCTAAATTTATTCTAGATAAAAGTATAAATGAAATAACTATCTTTACACCTGCTATGAAAAATTCCTCTGGACAGTGATGTGCAAACTCAGTAACATCAAATAAGTCATTAGTTATTCTAGACATTATTTGACCTACTTTTGTGTTATTGAAATATGAATCTGATAATTTTTGAATATGGTCAAATGCATCTTTTCTCATATCTGTCTCAATTCTAGCTCCCATTATATGCCCGATTCTAGTCATATAGTAATTTGCTATTGCATCTATTATTCTAAGTACTAAATAAACTCCTGCTAAACTGGCTATTAATTGTACTGTAATTGATGACAAGTCCTCAGTCCCTTTATTTGCAAGAAACCTTAATATCATAGGTAGTATCAAATCACAGCCTGTAGTTAAAAATGCACAAAATAAGTCCAACAATAGCACATTTTTATAAGGCTTAAAATAAGGAATAAATCGTCCTATCAAATCCTTAGTTTTGTATTTTTTATTTTCCATTAAACAACCTCCCAATATATTTAAAATATTTTTACATACTAAAATACATCTGCCTAACTAACAGATGTTTATATATTATGATACATTTAATTATACATTTACCTCATATAAATTAACATATTATTTTCATGATTTTCCTAATATTTTCATTTCATTTTTCTGAATTTTTTAAATTGATTTTCAAGTATAAATTAACTTTTTTGTAAAATCTTTACTTTACTTTTTTTTTACATATTATTATACTTATCTAAAAGATAATTTAATACTTAATAAAAAATAATTTTAAAAAAAGGGGTTGATTTTAAATGGAAAACATACTAAAAGGTTTAGAACCACAATCAGTTTTAAATTATTTTGAAAAAATCTCTCAAATACCTAGAGGTTCTGGTAATGAAAAAGCAATAAGTGATTATTTATGTAATTTTGCAAAAGAATTAAATCTAGAATACATACAAGATGAACACTTAAATGTAATAATCAAAAAACCAGCTACTGAAGGTTATGAAAATTGTCCAGGAGTAATAATACAAGGACATATGGATATGGTTTGTGAAAAAAATAAAGATTCAAACCATGATTTCTTAAAAGATCCTATCCAATTAAGAGTTGTAGATGACATGATATATGCAACTGGAACTACTTTAGGAGCTGACAATGGGATAGCGGTTGCTTATGGTATGGCACTTCTTGCATCAAATACTATTAAACATCCTGAATTAGAAATACTTATAACTACTGATGAAGAAGTTGGTATGACTGGCGCTAAGAATTTAGATACTAGCGTTTTAACAGGAAAATATATGTTAAATCTAGATTCTGAAGAAGAAGGATGTATATTAGTTGGTTGTGCTGGTGGTAACAGAAACTGTACAACTTTACCACTTGAATTCAAATCTTCTGAAAAACAAGGATTCTTAATAGAATTAAAAGGTCTTTTAGGTGGACACTCTGGAATGGAAATAGATAAAAACCATGCTAATTCTAATAAATTAATGGGTAGAATATTAGACTTATTAACTATTGATTATGATTTAGTAAATGTAAATGGTGGTCTTAAAACAAATGCTATCCCTCGTGAATGCGATGCTGTTATAGCTATTGATACTAAAGATATAGATCAATTAAAAGCTGAATTGGCTAAAATAGAATCTATATTCAAACATGAATACAGAATTCCAGATCCAGACGTAAAAATTGAATTAAGTGAAACTTCTTTTGAAAAAGTTCTAACTGATGAATGTAAAAATAAAGTAATTCAACTTTTAAACTTAATACCATCTGGAATCCAAACTATGGCAGCAGATATGCCAGGTTTAGTGGAAAGTTCTATAAATTTAGGTGTTGTAACAACTAAAGAAGATGTTATGACATTTGAAGCAACTACAAGAAGTTCTGTAGAAACTAGAAAAGACTATATAAATAACACTGTAAAATTAGTTGCCGAGTCTTTAGGTGCTGATTATGAAGAAACTGACCATTATCCTTCTTGGGAAAGAGCTATTGACTCTAAACTAGAAGAAATAAGTATAGAAACTTACAAAAAATTAACAGGTAATGACCCTAAAATATTAACTATACATGCAGGTCTTGAATGTGGGTTATTCCTTAAGAAAATGGATGGCTGTGAAGCTATATCAATAGGTCCTAATGCTTATGATGTTCATACTCCAAACGAACATGTAAGTATTTCTTCAATAAAAAATGTTTGGGATTATTTAGTTGCTTGTTTAGAAAGCATGAACCAACATTAATATAAAATTTAATTTAAACGACAATGAAGGGGGTATGTCATTTGAATAAAAAACTATCTAAAGAGGCATATGGTGGAGTTGCTGGAAAAGACTACGTGCCATATATCACAGATAAATCGAAACTTGGAGGAAATATTGCTGTATTAATTATAGGGATTATATTTGCTGCTGTATTCGCAGCTTCTACAGCTTATTCAGGAATGAAAGCAGGACTTACTGTTGCCGCTGGTATTCCAGGTGCAATTTTAGGTTCAGCATTTGTTGCAATGTTTGCAAAACACAAAGGAATCCTTGGTAGAAACTTAGTTCAAGGTATGGCTAGTGGTGGTGAATCTGTCGCTAGTGGTCTTATATTTGTACTACCTTCTGTTATACTAATCGGTAGTGAATTTACTTTCTTAGAAGGTGTAGCAGTTGGTATAGGTGGAGTTCTATTCGGTATAGGTGCAGCTTCACTTGTTTATAACTATTTAATAATTGATCAACATGGTCATCTTATGTATCCTGAAGCTATGGCTATATCTGAAACTCTTGTAGCATCAGAAAATGCTGGCGGAGATTCAATGAAATTCATGGGAATAGGATTTGGTATAGGTGGTGTATTAAACACACTTTCAAGTTCATTCTTAAACTTAACAAACAATGTTATGTCTTTTGCAGGAAAATCATTCTACAAATGGAAATTCGACTTAGAAGTTAATCCACTTTTACTAGGAATTGGATTTATAGTAGGTATGGATGTTTCTTTAACTATGTTTGCTGGTTCAATATTATCAGCATTTGGTATAACTCCTTTACTTGCTTATTTTGCTGAAATGGCACATGATGGAGCTATGGTATGGAATAATCCTTCACTTGCAATAAATCAAATGGCTGTTAGTGATATTTCTGGTTCTTATGTTAAATATATAGGTGCTGGTATGATGTTATGTGGTGGTATAATAGGTGCAGTAAAACTTATACCTACTATAATAGCTTCAGTAAAAGAAACTATGAATGCAAAATCATCTTCAGAAGATGGTGAAGGTTCTTCATCTTACTTAGTAATATTATTAGCTGGTACTGTTATAGGACTTATTGCTTCATTTATAATATCTGAAAGCATAGTAATGACTATAGTTGGAGCTATTTTATCATTTATACTATCTTTATTATTTGTTATAGTTGCTGGTAGATTAACAGGAACTATTGGTACTTCTAACCTACCTGTATCAGGTATGACAATAGCTTCATTAGTTATAACTACTGTAGTATTTGTTTCTATGGGATGGACTTCTCAAGCAGACAACAAATCTCTACTTTTATTCGGTTCATTCATAGTTGTTGCTATAGCAATAGCTGGAGGATACTGTCAATCACAAAAGGTAACATTTGTTGTTGGTGGTAATAAAAATGAAATGCAACGTTACTTTACAATATCTGCTATAGTTGGTGTTATAGTTGTTGTTGCTGTTATGGTTTTATTAACTGAACAATTACAAATAACTGGAGATAATCCTCCATTTGCTTTACCACAAGCTAACTTAATGTCTACACTTACATCTGGTATAATGTCAGGAAATCTTCCATGGGTTATGATAATAGTTGGTGTATTTATGGCAATAGTACTACACTTCTTAAATCTATCTATAATGACAGTTGCTATCGGATTCTACTTACCAATTTCAACTACTTCTATAATATTAGTAGGTGCTTTAGTTCGTGAATTTATCGAAAGAAGTACTAAAAATGAAGTAGAAAAAGAAGTAAAAGTTAGTAATGGTATAAGTTTATCTTCAGGACTTGTTGCTGGTGGTTCTATACTTGGGCTTATCGGTGTAATCTGTCAAGTAACTGGTTTAGTTGGAGGAAATGGTCCTAGTGGATTTGCTGCAGGAAATGGTATGGCTGTTGTATTATTAGTTATACTAGTAGTATTAACTGCTCTTCCTATAATAAATTCAAAAGTTAAGGATCATAAAAATGAATAATGAAGATTCGTTAAATGTAGTATTTAAAATTTCAAATAGTATAGACTATGAGGTTAAGGATAAGATTGTAACAATATTAGAAAAACAAAATCATCCTATACAAAATTTTTTTAGAAAATTAAAATTTAGAATTCCTCTTTATAAAAAAATTAAACTTGATGAATATGGCAGCTTCATTTTTTTACAAATAGATGGGAAAAAAACAGTTGAAGAAATAGGCGAAAACTTGGAGTCAGAGTATGGAGATGCTACTCATCCTCTTTATGAAAGACTTACAATGTATTTAAACCATATACATGTTAATTGTAATTATATCGAGAGAATTAATTAAATAAAATAATATTAATAAAAGGAGTATTTAATTTAGATAAAATCTATTTTAAATACTCCTTTTATTAATATTATTTTTCTATTTTAAATATATTATTTACTTCTTACCTGTTATCAACTTTTACTAGAGTTAGTATAAGCTTACCCCTGAAGCTTTTTCCAATCATCAGCATAAGAGTCTAAAATTCTTTTTAAAACAACTCCTATTTCCGAATAAGCTTCATCATATAGATTTGCAAGTGATATTCTAATAGACCATTCAGGACCTGCAAATCCACCTCCCCCAAGTAGAACTATGGATGATTTTTGAGCTAAATCAAATAAAATATCAACTGGTTTATAATTTGCTTTTAAGTATTCTACAAACTCTTCTCCATAACGTTTCTTACATAATCTCAGTAAATCTATTTGTGTATAGTAAGATGCATCATTTTCATTTTTATTTATTCCTATATCAAGTGAATCAAATAATAATTTCTTACGAGTCTTACAAATATTTATAGTTTTATCTTTATAATTATTTTCTTTATCTATAAGAGTAAATGCAGAGAAAAATGCCATTTGTACCTGTTGTGGTGTAGAAAGTCCTGCAGTATGATTTAATGAAACTTGTCTACTATCAGCAACTATTCTATCTATAAAAGGAACATTTTCCGGAACTGGATTAAGATCTGCATATCTTCTCATAGTTCTTTTTCTTATAGAATATGGTAACTCTTTTATTAATTTATCAAAAACATTATTTTCATGAAGGGCTATAGTTCCTAATCTCCATCCTGTAACCCCAAAATATTTAGAATAAGAATATACTCCTATCGTATTGTATGGTAAATCAGCCATCAAAGATCTAAATCCATGTATAAAAGTTCCATAAACATCATCAGAAATTATCATTAAATCTTTATTTTTAGTTTTTACTATATCTACAATTTTTGAAATAGATTTTTGTGATATAGCTACAGATGGTGGGTTGCTAGGATTTACAACAAATAATGCTTTTATATCTGGGTTACTTAGCTTTTCTAATTCTTTATTGCTACATTGCCAAGTATGTTCATCATTTTCATCGATTTCATCTGCATTTATATAAACCACTTCAAATTCATATCTTGGAAGATGTGGTATTTCTAAATATGGAGTGAATACTGGTGTCATAATAGCTATTTTATCTCCTTTTAAAAGAAGGTTATTTGCTATTAATGAATCAAATATATAACACATTGCAGCAGTTGCACCTTCAACTGCAAACACATTAAATTCTCCTCCTTTTTCCACATCATATTTCATTTCTCTTTTTAAATATTCTTTTACTATTTTTTCTATGTGAATTAACATTCTATCTGGAAATGGATAATTATCCCCTATAATTGCATCTGTCAATTCATGCAGAAATTCATCTTTATCAAAATTCAATTCTTCTATACCATAATCTATTATTGCTTTTAATGTATCTATTCCTGGCATAAATTTATTATTCTCAACATAGGTGCAGAACCTTTTGTATATCCCTGTTTTTTTAGGCATACCAGTCAAATCACCATCATCCCAAGTATACCTACTTTCTGTTATTGCAAATTGCCCAAAAGTAAAAAACGCTTCCCTTGGAGTTGATGCTATCCAGTTTGGATTCCCACGACCTGCATCAAGTAAAGTACGTGTACTCTTTCTATTTGATAAAGTTGCCAATTCTATTAATTTATTTTTAAACTCAAATGGACTTATTTTTCCGTATATATTTTCTAGTTCAAGTCTGCTTATATTTTTCATTACAAATTTCCTCCTATGATTATAAACTTATATTTATAAAAACGCTTCTGTAAATTAACCCCATTCACTTTTTAAATATAACATATAAGGTATTTTAAGTAAATCATTTCATTTAATAAAGTTGTACATCGTTATCAACCTTATTAAATAAAGTTTATATATATTTTTATTTTGTTTAACACGCAGTAATTTAATCAAATAAATTCATATTTTATTTTTTTTTAATTAAATTATAATTATTCATAAAAAAGTTAATATCTATGTTTAATACGTAATTATCATCTATCAAAAAATCTACATATTTAGGATTATTTAGAGTAAAGATTTCTTTATTTCCTCTTCTAGAGAATTTATACTAATTTTAAATATTTTTTTAAAAAATGGTAAATAATAAAGATGTAATAATTTACATTTAGGAGAGTGAATTTATATGTGGAACAAAATAGCATTGGTTTTAGTTATAATTGGTGCCCTTAACTGGGGGTGTGTAGCACTTTTTGCAACTGATGTAGTTGGCTTTATATTTGGAGGTACTTATTCTGTTTTCAGCAGAATAATATTTGGATTAGTCGGATTAGCTGGTATTTTCTTAATTCCAACATTATTTTCAAATAAAAACACCGACTAAATATAAAATCTAAACAAAAAGAGAGCTTAAGTAAAATTACTTAAACTCCCTTTTTGTTTTATCTAAATCTCTGGATTTACTGGTAATATTATTACAAATGTACTACCTTTTCCAAGTTCACTTTCTACATAAATTTTACCTTTATGTAATTTTATAATTTGACTTGTGATAGTTAATCCTAAGCCACTTCCTGATTTCACAGGCTCGCTATCTTCAACTTGACTAAATCTATCAAAAATTGCTTTATGGAATTTCTCATCAATTCCACATCCTGTATCTGTAACACTTATCTTAACCTTGTCATCAAGGTCTTCAATATCAATTGTTATACTTCCACCCTCTGGAGTAAATTTAACTGCATTTCCAACTAAGTTTATTATGCATCTTTCAATTTCATATGGGTCACACTTAATCATCTTTTCCTCAATTTGAGGGTCTATTATAAGATCTATTCCTTTTGAATATATATAATCTTTTAATGTTAATGCAGTTTCTTCAACTAAATAAACTACATCTGTTTCTTTTAAAGTTATTTGATACATATCATTTTGCAATTTACTACTATCTAGGATATTGTTTATAAGATTTAGCAGTCTCTTACAATTTCTTTGAGATATATCAACATAATAGTTTAATTTTTCTCCGTCAATTATTGAATTTTTACTTAATCCTTTTAATAATTGATTTGTACTACTCAT
>USRS01000099.1 GCA_900557165.1 uncultured Clostridium sp. | reverse complement strand
AAATAGAATTTATCATATGATTACCCAACTACAGAAGAAAAAAAAAAATGATGTTGTTTTTTCATTTCTTTTTTTTTTTTCACTTTAATACCGCTTTATTTTCTATAACTTAGCAAAAAAGAAAAATTCTAAAGTTTCAGGATTTATAAATGGAATACTTAGAAATGTCATCAGACAAAAAGAAGAAATAGGCAAAGTTAAAACAAAAGATGATATTGAATACTTAGCTATAAAATATTCTTATGATAAATGGATGATAAAAAACTGGATGGCTCACTTTGGTAAAGAATTTACAGAAGAATTAGTAGAAGCAAACAATGAAAGACCAAATATTTACTTAAGAACAAATACTTTAAAAATAACTAGAGGTGAATTAATTGAAAAATTAGCTGAGCAAAATATAAAAGCTGAAAAGGTAAATGTTGTTGAAGAAGCTATAAAAGTTGAACATTTAAAAGATATAGAAAATAATAAATTATACAAAGAAGGATTATTTACAGTACAAGATATAAGTTCTATGCTTGTGGGGAAAGTAATGAATCCAAAAGAAAATTCATTAATTTTAGATGTATGTAGTGCTCCAGGAGGGAAAACTACACATATGGCAACATTAATGAATAATACTGGACAAGTTGTATCAAGAGATATATATGACCATAAATTAAAACTTATAAAAGCATCTGCTAATAGATTAGGTTTAACTAACATTGACGCACAGGAATTTGATGGAATGAAGCTTGATAGAGAAAGTATTGCTAAATTTGATTATGTGCTTGCTGATGTTCCTTGTTCAGGACTTGGGATTATAAGAAGAAAACCGGAAATAAAATACAAAGAAAAAGAAGAATTCAGAGAATTACCACCAATTCAAAAGAAAATACTTGAAAATGCTGCGAAATATGTAAAAGTGGGTGGAACTTTAATTTATAGTACTTGTACTATACAAGATAATGAAAATATAAATGTAGTAAATGAATTTTTACAAAAACATAAAAACTTTGAATTAGCTCCTATAAAAGAAGTTAATGTGGATTTAGACAATCAAGAAAAAGGATATATGAAAATTTATCCAAATGTTCATGATATGGATGGATTCTTCATATCTAAATTAATCAGAGTAAGGTAGTGATAAAATGACAGAAAATAAAGTAGCATTAAAAAATATGACAGAAGAAGAATTAAAAGAATTCTTAAAAAGTATAGGTGAGAAACCATTTAGAGGTACACAAATTTTCTCATGGATATACAAAGGTGCTAAAACTTTTGATGATATGAATAATATACCAAAAAGCTTAAGGGAAAAGCTAGAAAAAGTATCTTATATAGGAAATATAAAACAAGAATTAGCTTTAGAGTCTAAAGTTGATAAATGTAAAAAATATTTATTTGAATTAAATGATGGGAATATAGTAGAAACAGTTATGATGGATTATGGAGATAGAATAACTGTATGTATATCAAATCAAGTAGGATGTAGAATGGGATGTAAATTCTGTGCATCTACATTGGAAGGATTAATCAGAAACTTAGAGCCTTGGGAAATTCTAGACCAAATTATAAAGGTTCAAGAAGATACAAATAAAAGAGTTTCAAATTTAGTTTTAATGGGAAGTGGAGAACCTCTAGATAACTTTGAAAATACTAAAAAGTTTTTAAAACTTGTCAATGAAAAAAATGGTCTTAATATAGGTTATAGACATATAACTTTATCTACTTGTGGTGTAGTTCCTAAAATGTATGAACTTGCTGATTTACAAATACCAATTAACTTAGCTCTTTCTCTTCATTCACCTTTTGATGAAGAAAGAAAAAAAATAATGCCAGTTGCCAATGCATATAAAGTAGATGATATAATTAAAGCATGTAAGTATTATATTCAAAAAACTAATAGAAGAGTTACCTTTGAGTACTCTTTAATAAAAGGAGTTAATGACTCTAAAAAAGAAGCAGATGAAATAGTAAAACTTTTAAAAGGAATGTTGTGTCATGTTAATTTAATTCCTATAAATAAAGTGGAAGAAAGAGATTTTGAAAGACCAGATAAAACATATATTTATAAGTTTAGAGATATGTTGGAAAAAAATAATATACCAGCAACAGTTAGAATATCTATGGGATCTGATATAGGAGGAGCTTGTGGTCAACTTAGACGTAAACACAAGTAAATAAGGAGGGTAATTACTATGATTTATAATTGTGACTCTCATGTGGGTAAGGTTAGAAAAAATAACGAAGACTACTGTATGGGGGAGATTATACAAACAGATGATGAATGTATAGGAATATTTGCTTTAGCTGATGGTATGGGTGGCCATAAAAAAGGAGAAGTAGCAAGTAAAATAGCAGTAGAAAGTATAATAGATTTTTTAAAAGAGAATATTTCTAAGAGTTCTGGCATAAAAATGGATTATTTAGATGATGTAATAAAACAAGGTTATAATTATGCCAATCAAAAAATTTATGCTAAATCTAGAAAAGATATTTCTTGTGAAGGTATGGGAACTACTTTAGTTGTTGCAGTTGTTTATAAGGATGATGCTATTATAGCTAATGTGGGTGATAGTAGATGTTATTTATTAAAAGGTGATAATTTTAGAAAGATAACAAAGGATCATTCTGTAGTAGAAGAGCTTGTAAGTGCCAATTTAATAACTGAAGAAGAAGCTAGGGTACATCCTCGCAGAAATCAAATAACACGAGCAATGGGAGCAGAAGAAATAATTATAGTAGATATATTTAGACAAAAACTAGAAAAAAATGATATGCTAGTTTTGGCTACAGATGGCCTTACGGGATGTGTAGAAGACAAAGATATTAAAAGAATAATTATGCAAGATAAAAGCATAAAGGATATTTGTGATGATTTAATCAATGAAGCTAATAATAATTCAGGTAAGGATAATATATCTGTTATCCTAACAAAGATTGATTAGGATGGTGATATTGTGGGAGAAACGATTCTTGGAAATAGATATGAAATCATAAGAAAAATTGGAGATGGAGGAATGGCCTTTGTTTATGAAGCAAAGGATAGACTTCTAAATAGAATAGTAGCAGTAAAAGTTCTTAGGCCAGAATTTGTAGATGATGAAGAATTTTTAGCAAAATTTAAAAGAGAAGCAGAAGCTGTTGCAAATATTTCTCATCCTAATATAGTAAATGTATATGATGTAGGTTGTGATGGAAAAGTAAACTACATAGTTATGGAATATGTGGATGGACAAAACTTAAAAGAAATAATAAAAAATGAAGGAACACTAGATGAATATACAGCTTTAGATATAACAAAACAAATAGCAAAAGCTCTTAGTGCTGCACACAAAAAAGGAGTTATTCATAGAGATATAAAACCTCATAATATTTTAATATCTAGTGAAGGTAGAAATGTAAAGGTTGCAGATTTTGGTATAGCAAAAGCAGCAACAAATTCTACTATGACTAATATAGGTAGTATAATTGGTTCTGTTCATTATTTTTCTCCAGAACAAGCAAAAGGTAAACCTGTAAAAAATAATGCAGACTTATATTCTTTAGGTATAGTTCTATATGAAATGCTACTTGGTAAGGTGCCTTTTAAAGGTGATAGTCCTATTTCTATTGCCCTTCAACATATTAATGAAGATATAGAATTTAGTAGCGAAGAAAAAACTCAAATACCTCAAAGTATTAGAACATTAATTAAAAAATTAACAGAAAAATCACCTGAAGATAGATATCAAAGTAGTGAAGAAGTTATAGAAGACATAGAATATATTGAACAAAATATAGATTTGGATTTTATAAAGCAATATGATGATTTTGCTACAAGAAGAATTCCACCAGTAGAAATAGTTAATAATAGTACTTCATCAACGAAAGACAAAAAAACATTTAAAGAAAAAAATGATAAGAATGAAGAGTCTAAACCATTATTTTTTAAAAATAAAACTAAAAATAATAATGTATATAATAGAAAACCTAATAAGAAAAAAAGCAATGGATCTAAAGGTGCTATAGTTGGAGTTGTAGCAGTTGTAATACTTGCTGTGGTTGGAGTAGTAACTAATGGATTTGGATTGTTAAATAAAAATAGTGATGTAATAGCTATGCCAAATCTTATTAATATGAGTTTGGAAGATGCAAATAAAACTATAAATAAGCTAGATTTAAAACTTACTATAAATGAACGACACGATGTAGATGTGGAAAGAAATCATGTTATATCTCAGAGCCCATCACAGGGAACTGAACTTAAAAAGGGAGACTTGGTTACTATAGTTATTAGTTTAGGACCAGAAGAATTATCGGTTCCTAATTTAATGGGATATACATTAAATGATGCTAAAAAAATACTGGAAAAGGATGGTCTAAAACTTGGAAGTATAAGTTATGATTATAGTGAAGTTTACAAAGAAGGAACTGTAATCAATCAAAATCCTGTAGTTGGTGTTGGAAGTATTAAAAAAGGTGATAGTGTAAATGTTGTAGTTAGTAAAGGTCAAAAACCTGTAGAAAATCATGAACAAAATAATACAAACAATGATGAAAAACAGGACAGCAATGAAAATGTTGATAATAATGACAGTAACAACAATAATAATGACAACAACAGTAACAATGACAATAAAAATGATAATACAGGAAATAAAGACGATACTAAAGATGATAAACCATCTCAAAAACCTGAGGATTCAAAAGATGATGATAATTCAGGAGAAACTCCAGTTAATAACCCTAAAGATGATGACGAAGAAATATTGGGTTAAGAATAAAATAATATCATAGAAATAAAATATAAGTAGGCATTATGCTTACTTATATTTTATTTTTGGAAAAATAAAAATAATATATGATAATTAAATTTAAAATAATAAAATTATTGTGGTAATATATAATAAAGTGTTAAAAAATAAGGAGGCAATTAATGTTAAATGGAAGGATAATGAAAGGAATAGGGGGATTTTATTACGTAGATACAGAACAAGGGCTGTATGAATGTAGAGCAAGAGGAATTTTTAGAAAAAATAAACAAACTCCTTTAGTAGGTGATAGAGTAAAAATTAGTGTTGTAGAGGAAGAAAAGAAAATAGGGGTAGTAGAAGAAATTGATAAAAGAGAGACTGAACTTATTAGACCACCTATTTCAAATATTGAAAAAGCTCTAATAGTTTTTGCTGTAAAAAACCCTACACCTCATTTATCTTTATTAGATAGATTTATAGTTCTTGCTGAAAGAGAAAATCTAGAAATTGTAATAATACTTACAAAAGTAGACTTAGATGAAGATAATACTACTGAAAAAATAAAAGAAATATATGAATTAAGTGGGTATAAAGTTATACCTGTTAGTAGTAAATCTAAAATGAATATAGATAAAATAAAGGAAGAATTAAATAATAGTGTTGTAGTTTTTGCAGGACCATCTGGTGTAGGTAAATCAAGTTTACTAAATGAAATAGATCCAAACTTTAAATTACAAACAGGAGAAGTTAGTGACAAAATAAAAAGGGGAAAACATACTACTAGACATGCAGAACTTTTAAAATTAGAATGTGGTGGTATAGTAGCTGATACGCCAGGATTTTCTTCTTTAACATTAGATGATATAGCAGAAAATGAATTAAAAGAATACTTTATTGAATTTGATGAAGTTGATACTTGCAAATTTGGAAATAAATGTATACATGAAAATGAGCCAGGATGTGGCGTTAAAGAAGCTGTTGAAGCAGGGGAAATTTCAAAAATAAGATATGATAGTTATATACAGTTACTTAATGAAATAAGACAAGGGAAAAGGAGATATTAAGAAAATGATAAAATTAGCACCATCAATATTATCAGCAGATTTTGCAAGACTGTTAGAAGATATAAAAAAAGTAGAAAAGGCAGGATGTGAATATTTGCATATAGATGTTATGGATGGACATTTTGTGCCAAATATAACATTAGGACCTGGCATAGTTAAATCTTTGAGAAAAGATGTAAATATGGTATTTGATACTCATCTTATGATAGAAAATCCTGATAATTATATCAAAGATTTTGTTGATGCAGGAAGTGATTTAATAGTAGTTCATGTAGAAGCTTGTAAGCATTTACACAGAACAATACAAAATATCAAATCACATAATGTAAAAGCTGGAGTAGCTCTAAATCCAGCAACTCCTATTGAAAGTATTAAACATGTTTTAGAAGATGTGGATATGATACTTATAATGACTGTTAATCCAGGATTTGGAGGTCAATCATTTATAGAAGGTATGATTGAAAAAATAAAAGAATTAAAATCAATAATAGATGAAAAAAATCTAAATGTAGATATACAAGTTGATGGTGGCATAAAACCAAGTAATATAGACAAGGTAGTTAAAGCAGGTGCAAACGTAATTGTTGCAGGTTCTGCAATATTTAATAGTGATGATATTAATGAAACAGTAAAATTAATGAGAAAAAAAGCTGCACTTTAGGAGAGAACAATGAAAGTTTGTATTGTTTTAAATGGGGAAATTAAAAATTATCAAAAAACAAAAGAAATTATTTTGAAAGAAAAATATGACTATATAATAGGTGCAGATGGTGGATGCAATCATTTGTATAAAATGAATATTATACCAAACTATATTATTGGTGATTTAGATTCTATAAATGAAGAATTAATATCTTATTACAAAAATAAAAATGTTATATTTGAAAAGTATCCAACTCATAAAGATGAAACTGATTCAGAAATATGTATTTATTTAGCTAAAAAATTAAATGCAACTAAAGTTGATTTTATAGGAACCTTAGGTGGTAGAATAGATCATACATTGGCTAATATAGGTCTTATGAATTATGTTAAAAATATGGATATAAATCCTAGAATATTAACAAGTGAAGAAGAAATTTTAATTGTTAAAAATGAAAAAATAACTTTAAAAGGTAATAAGGGAGATACAGTATCTTTTATATCTATTGTAGGTGATTCAAAGGGGGTTACCCTTGAAGATATGGAATATCCTTTAAATAATGCAAAAGTAGGCTATTTATCTTCTTTAGGCATATCAAATGTTATGGTAAAAGATGAATGTATCGTAAAAGTAGAAGATGGTTGTGCCCTTATTATAAGAAATTTTAATATATAATAAAAGCCCTTTCGTATTAATAATATGAAGGGGTTTTTACTATAAATGATTTATTATTGGTTTTTAATTAAGATAGCCTTAGATTTTATTTTAGAGCTTTTGCGGACGATTTAAATATATAAATTAGTAAATAATTATTCTAAAATAAAAGTATTTATTAATATAATTTAAAAAGGTTATTTTTATTAAGATAAGATTTTTGTTTTTTATATAAATTTAATATGAAAATATTTAAAGGTCTATAAGAAAAATAATTAGCATAAAGTTTAATAACTGTGGGAATAAGAAAAATATTAAGAAAATCTAACCTGGGGGGAATAAGTATGAAAATGGTAACTATTAAATTACCAAAATGGCTTTCTAATATTGTATTGAAATTTATGAGAACTAATAAGAAATAATAAATTAGATAAACTTATAGATAAAACAATAAGAGCCTCCATTTCTGTAGGCTCTTTACTAATAAAATAAATTTATTATTAAGCTCTATCAACTTTGTTTGAACGTAAGCATCTTGTACAAACTTTTACTCTTTTTGGAGTTCCATTTTCTATAACTTTAACGTTTCTTAAGTTAGCAGCCCATGTTCTTTTGCTGTGTTTATTTGAATGTGATACTTGGTTTCCTGCAACTTTACCTTTACCACATACGCAACATACTCTTGACATTATATACACCTCCTTAAAATGATAACTATTTTAAGACTAAAAACATATTTATATTAACATAAATTTTGAAGTTTTGCAATAAAAATATATAATTGTCCTTAACATATTGAAGATTTTCTCATTATCATATAAAATTATAT
>USRS01000098.1 GCA_900557165.1 uncultured Clostridium sp. | reverse complement strand
GGCTGTCTCAAAATAAAAAGATAGTTCCACAAAAAGGAAGGGATGAACTCACATAGAGTTTATCCCTTTCATTTGCTCTCCCTACCTTAACTACATACGGTAAAGTTTGTAAGTGGAGTTTTTCGTCTTTTAGAGTAAAATAGAAATTTCATATAAAATAGCGATATGTAAAGGATAGAATATATAAAATAAATATTTTAATCCTTTTCCTTTTTTTCCATTATACAATAAAATTAAAAATAATGAAAAAATCATCATCCACTGAGGATTTCCAAATAACAAATCAGATGTAACACTCATTAAATCAAATCCTAATACTCCATTAAAAACGTTTAAAAATAGAAATTCTAATAAATCATTATTAATTAAATTGTTTATTCTCAAAAGTAAAGAAGAGTTAAATAATATAATATAAATAAAAGTTAATATAATAAATGAAACAGAAATTTTAAGTTTGTTATTTCTAAAGATAAACATAGAGACTCCAATTAAAATAAATATTATTCCTCCATCTAAAGCAAAAATACTATTTGTAAGGCTAAGTATTAAGTATAATATATTTTCTGTAACTTCAGCAAACATACTTATATAAATTGTAACTATACAAATTATAGTTTGATATATTATAAATAAAAATAAATATAACTTAGCATTTTTATTTTTTTCTTTAAATTTATCAATTATAAATATAATAGTTAGAGTTAATAGTATAGTTCTTATGAAATTCATTCTAACTTCATTTATTCCTAAAATTAAGTTCATAGTATCCACAAATATACTTAAAGAATAAATATTCATAAAAAATTTCTTTTTACTTGAAGTATGGATATACCCTTCTACACAACAAAATAAAAATATTGGTGCTGCCAACCTCCCTATCCAGTGGAAAAAGTATGGTGAATCAGGTATAAATACCCAAAGGTGGTCTAGTGTCATAGCAAACATAGCGAATAGTTTTAATGTAGTAATCGTCATAATATTACTCCTTGTATATAGTGATTTAGTTATATAAACATTAACTTTCAATGGCAAAAATAAAAAAACTATAAAATTTAGATATTAACTTCTGAAATTTATAGTTTTTCTTATTAATTTATAAATAGAGCTTATTTTAACTTTTTCTTATTATATATCCAATAAAGTTTGTTCCATGATCATTTCCACCTGAAAATTTAAAGTAGTATTTACTGCTAGATGTTAAATTAATAATACCACCACCTGATGTTTTAGCTGGTATAGTAATAGTTGATACCTTTGATGATACAACACCTTTTTTATATAATGTAACTGTTAGTTTGTAATTTAATTTATTTTCAAAGCGATATTCAATTGTTGATGCTCCTGTAAATAAATTATTAGAATATAAATCAGACCAGTTAGATGAACCTTCAAATATCATGTTTTGACCCTTACTCAAAGTTACTACTTTAGTTGGCGTGCTAGTGCTCATTGTTTAAATTAATGTATCATTAATCACTATTGCATTATCACTTCCTATTATTTATTCATTCTGATCAGCATGAATATTATTAATTCTATCTGCACTAATTAATATAGCCATAACCATGCTTGTACATAAAAGTTTTAAAATATTTTTCATATCCCTATTTTTCTCCTTTTTTGTATTTTTTTCTATTATAACAAGTGAAATTATTCAATACCATATTTTAAATATATATATTACATACTTAGATTTTATACTTTTTCTATATAATCACAATATAAGTATCCTACTTTACCTTTAAAATCCTAAGTCGAACCCCAGTTATCCTTTACATTACAGTTATAATCTCCTTTTTTCCATGTATTTGTCTTATCCGAGGCATTAGTAGAACTAGTTTTATTATCTTATACATATTTAACACCTAAAGTATCACATATACTTTTAGCTGTAGCTATTGCACACGCTTACAATTTAAATAAACGTCATAATAAAATTCAACAAAATAGATTAGGTGTAACTTTTTATACAAAAGCGATAGCTTAAATATTTACATTATATGGGATATTTATAGATATCCTATTTTGTCATGTCCAAATATAATCTAATTTAACAAATAACGTAAAATATATTAAATTATCCTAGGTATAAAGTCATAAAAAAGAGTTGCCTCTTTTTATGATTTTAAAATCATTTTGAGACAACTTATTTTTTTGTGCTATACTAACTGTATAAATGCAAAAAATATATGTAATCGTTGAAATTAGGAAGCTTTACAAGGGAGAGGGAAGAGATAAATTGGAAAATAGAGAGTTAATTGATAAGTTAAATGAGGATAAAAAACTAAATTTATATCAATGGGAACAACTATTAGGTACATTTAAAGAAGAAGATCAAAAATATGCAGCTAATATGGCTAGAAACATATCACTAGAGAAATTTGGTAATAAAATATTTTTCCGCGGTATTGTGGAATTTACTAATGTATGCAAAAATAATTGCAAATACTGTGGTATAAGAAGGGGAAATAAAGAAGTTTCTAGATATAGATTGAATAAAGAAGAAATTTTAAAATGTTGTGAAGAAGGGTATAAATATGGCTATAGAACTTTTGTACTTCAAGGGGGAGAAGACAATTATTATAGTGATGAAATGATGGAAGATATCATATCATCTATTCATAAAAAATACCCTGATTGTGCTATAACTTTATCCATAGGAGAAAAAGAGCGAGAATCTTATGAAAAATTTTATAAAGCAGGTGCCACAAGATTTTTACTTCGCCATGAAACAGCAGATGAAAAACACTATGAAAAACTTCATACAGATGAACTTTCTTGGGAGCATAGAATGAATTGTTTAAAAAATTTAAAAGATATAGGATATCAAACAGGTTGTGGATTTATGGTGGGTTCACCTTATCAAAGTATAAGTAATATTGCCAAGGATATGATTTTTATTGGAAAGTTTAAGCCACAAATGATTGGCATAGGTCCATTTATACCACATAAAGATACTCCTTTCAAAGGTTTTAATTGTGGAAGTGCAAAAATGACTTTATTTATTTTAAGTTTGTGTAGAATAATGTTGCCAGATGTGCTTCTTCCTGCAACTACAGCTCTTTCAACTGTGAGAGATGATGGAAGACAATTGGGAGTATTATCTGGAGCCAATGTAATAATGCCTAATTTATCTCCAATAGAGGTGAGAAAAAAATACATGCTTTATGATAATAAAGCTATAACAGGAGATGATGCAGGAGAAAATTTAAAATTAATTCAAGATAATATAAATGAAATTGGATATGAAGTAATTATTGATAAAGGAGATTATAAAGGATAAGAATTTAATAATAAAGAAAAATGTAGTTACTAACAAATAGTAGCTACATTTTTTTGAAATTCCTTGACAAAGCGTAACTAAAGAATTAATATGTGTATATAGATAATATATACATTTATAAACAGTATATACAATGAATAAAGGAGGCAAATTCAATTGAACATAATAATTAGTAATTCTTCAGCTGTTCCCCTTTATGAACAAATAGAAAATCAAATTAAAACACAAATACTAAATGGAGAAATTAAAGCTGAGGAGCACTTACCTTCCATAAGATCCTTGGCCAAAGAACTAAAGGTAAGTATTATAACAACAAAAAGGGCCTACGAAGAACTAGAAAAAGAAGGTTATATACATACTGTTGCTGGTAAAGGTAGTTATGTATCTGGTCAAAGTACAGAAAGATTAAAGGAAGCAGCTAGATTTGAAATGGAGAGTAAATTGGAAGAAGTAATAATACAAGCTAAAAAAATGGGAATAAGTTTAGAAGAATGTATTGAAATTTTTAAAAGTATTTATGAGGAGGTATAATGATGAATGCAATTGAAATTAAAAATTTAAGAAAAAATTTGGGGAATTTTTCATTGAAAATAGATGATTTAAAAGTACCAGAAGGTTTTGTTACAGGATTTATAGGACCTAATGGTTCAGGAAAAACTACAACTATAAAATTAATTATGAATATGATAAATAAGGATCAAGGTACTATAAAAATGTGGGGAAAAGATTATAAAATAAATGATCTTACTATAAAAGAAAAAATAGGATATGTGGGTGAATTTAGTGGATATTTACATGAAGCTAAGGTTAAGAAAATAAAAAAGTCTATTTCCTCATTTTATAAAAATTGGGATGAAAAATTATATGAAAAATATATGACTAAACTTAATTTAAATGAAGATAAAGTTTATAAAGATTTATCAAAGGGACAACAAAAAAAGTTTGAAATAGTTATGGCAATCAGTCATCATCCCAAATTAATAATTATGGACGAACCTACAGCAAATCTGGACCCATTAGTTAGAAATGAAGTTTTAGAAATTTTACAAGAAAGAATTGAAGAAGATAATGCCACAGTATTTTTTTCAACACATATAACAAGTGATTTGGACAAAATAGGAGACTATATAGTATTTATTTATAAAGGTGAAATTTTCTTAGCAGATACTAAAGATAATATTTTAGAAAATCATATTATAGTAAAAGGGAAAAAAGAATTATTAGAAGATGAGACGAAAAAAATATTTATATCTATTGATGAAAATACCTTTGGCTTTAAGGGGCTTGTAAATAATAAAAATAAGGCTTATGAAATATTTGGAGAAGAGGTTTTATATGACAAGCCTAATTTAGAAGATATTTTAATTTATTATACAAGGGGGAATAAATAATGAATAATATAGTAAATTTAATTAAGTTAAGTTTTAATAATTTTTTATCTATAAAAAAATCGGTAGTTCTTATAGTACTTTGTTTTTCTGTGGCAGCAATAACTAATCCTACTTTTGCAGTTATGTTAATAGGAATGATAACTTATGTAATTGCATACCAAACAATGGCATATGAAGATAGTTATGGTATTAATTATTTAATTTCATATTTACCTGTAACGAAAAAAGAATATGTTTTATCTAGATATTTATTTAATTTACTTATGATGATATTTGGTTGCTCGTTTTACAGTCTATTATATTTAATTTCTAAAAAATTAAACATAATGGAAAATCTAACTTTAGATTATAAAACCATCTTATATACAGGTATATTTATATCTATTTTATTAATTTCAGTTTGTATTCCTTTGTTATTGAAATTTGGCATAATTAAGGGGAGAACGATGATGACTGTTGTATTTATGGCCATTATTATAATACCTTCATTTACCTTTGTAAGAGCATCAAATGGAAAAGTCATATCCTTAGCTGAAAAATTAACTTATGTAAATGAAGATTTGTTACTTATACTATTGTCTCTAGCATCTTTAATAATTTCTTATTTTATATCTTGTAAAATATATAATAAGAAAGAACTTTTAAATTAGTAAAAAAGTATCTTGAAAATTATTTTCAAGATACTTTTTTAACAATAAAATGAATTTTATCTAATTTCTTCATCTCTTTTAACTTGATTTTGAGCTAAATTATAAAGAGGTAATCCTATTAAAGTTACTATTATACCTCCTAAAGAGATTAAAGTATTTTCCATACCTGCAAATAAGAGTTGATTAATTACAACAAATAATCCACCAGCAATAGCTATAATAGGAATGACTGGATATAGAGGTACTTTATATGGTCTAGGTAAATTAGGTTGTTTTTGTCTAAGTAAAATTACACCAATAAAAGTTAAAACATAAAAAGACCAAACTACAAACATGGATAAGTCTGTTAGTAAGTTGAACTGTCCAGATAAAGCATATAACATAGCTATAATACCCATGATTATTGTTGCAGTAGAAGGGACACCACTTTTATTTAATTTAGAATAATATTTATATCCAGGAATAGATTTTTGTAGACCTAAAGTATAGAGAATTCTAGGCCCTGTAAGTAAATAACCATTTATACAACCGAATACAGAAATCAATATACCAATAGTGATTATTTTACCACCCATAGGGCCAAATATAACTTCTGCTACAGCTGAAGCAGGAGAAGCATAGTTTGCCAATTCGTTGGCAGGAAGTACCCATAAATAAGCTATATTTATAATTATATAAACCGCCATAACAAAAGTTAATCCACCAACAATGGCAGTAGGTAAGTCTTTCCCTGGATTTTTCATTTCACCAGCTAAAGCACCAACATTTATCCACCCATCATAAGCAAATAATATGGCTATAAGAAGTTGTCCGATAACAGAACCAGTAGATATACCAGGGCCAACTAATGGAGAAGTTAAGGAATTTGTTCCACCTCCGTTTATAAAGCCGAATACTATTATTAAAATAAGTGGAATTAATTTACATATAGTTGCCACAGTTTGTATAAGGCCGGATGTTTTAGAACTTATAGTATTTAAAATACTAATAAGTAAAATAGTTCCTAAAGTTATTGGTACTACAAGTGATTCGTTACCAATTAGTGTTGCACTTTGACTACCAAACATAACAGCAAGAGCAGCTATTGAAGCAGGGAAAAATAAAACACATTGCATCCAACCAGTCAAAACACCTAATTTTTTACCGTAAATTTCTTCAATATAAACCATCATACCACCAGTTTTAGGTATAGCAGCAGAAACTTCTGCAGCGGTTAAACCAGCAGTTATAGTAATTATACCGGCAACTACCCAAGCTATCATACCAAGACCGGGAGCTCCACTTGTTAAAGAGTAGACAGCTTGAGGTTTGAAAAATACTCCACCACCTATAACCATACCTATAACTGTAGATAAGGCAGGTGCAAGACCTAAATTTTTTTGTAAATTTTGATTCATAATTTATATATCCTTTCCAATAATATTTTGCAAATTTATAATTATAAATATGGTGTATTGAAATTTTACTTATTTATTAATATTTGTAAAAAGGAATTTTTTATGTACTTTATGTAAAGACATAAAAAAAGAGCTTCTTGATTTTCAAGAAACTCTTTTTGATTAAGCCGTTTTATTTAAATTATCATTTTCTTTAGCAACTTGTTTTTGAGCTAGATTGTAAATGGGAAGCCCAATTAAAGTTATTACAACTCCACCTAAAGATATTAATGTGTTTGTCATACCTGCAAATAATAATTGATTTAATACAACGAATGATCCACCTAATATAGCTGTAATTGGTATTATAGGATAAAGTGGAACTTTATAAGGTCTGTGTAAGTTTGGTTGAGTTTTTCTAAGTTTTATAACACCTACAAATGTTAATACATAGAATGACCATACAGCAAACATTGATAAATCACTTAATAAGTTGAATTGTCCAGATAATGCATATAAAGAAGCAAGTATACCCATTATTAAAGTAGCATTAGCAGGAACATCATTTTTATTTAAAGAACCTATTGCTTTATATCCTAGTATAGATTTTTGTTGTCCTAAAGTATAAAGAACTCTAGGTCCAGTTAATAAGTAACCATTAACACAACCAAATACAGATATTAATATACCTACAGTAACGACTTTACCACCTATTTGACCGAATATAACTTCTGCAACAGCTGAAGCAGGGTTAGCAAAATTAGCTATTTGATCAGCAGGTAATACCCATAAATAAGCTAAGTTTATAGCTATATAAACAGCCATAGTTATTGATAGACCACCAACTATTGCCTTTGGAAGGTCTTTTCCTGGGTCTTTCATTTCACCAGCTAAAGCACCAACATTTATCCATCCATCATAAGCAAATAATATAGCTATTAATACTTGTCCTATTATAGACATTGGAGATAAATTTTCAGCAACAATAGGTGTGAATATTGAGTTATTACCATTTCCTTTTATAAAACCAAATACTACTATTATAAATAAAGGCACTAATTTAGCAATTGTAGAAATAGTTTGTATCATACCAGAAGTTTTAGAACCTAATGTATTAAGGAAACATATAAATAATATTGTAACTATTGTTATTGGTATAATAAGATTTTCATTTAAGCCAAGTAATAAGCAAGTTTGATTACCAAACATAACTGCTATGGCAGCTATAGTAGCAGGGAAGAATAATACTGATTGCATCCAACCTGTTAACATACCTAATTTTTTACCATAAATTTCTTCGATATAAACCATCATACCACCAGTTTTAGGTATAGCAGCAGAAACTTCTGCAGCAGTTAACCCAGCAGTTATTGTAAGTACACCAGCTA
>USRS01000097.1 GCA_900557165.1 uncultured Clostridium sp. | reverse complement strand
TTCCAAGTGCAACCCTGTGTATCATAACTGGTCTATGTTTTTCACCATCTTGTCCAACATAAGATATATCAAATCTTTGAGGTAGTTGCATATCTAATTGGATAGTACCACATTGCCATGTTCTTCCTAAACAATCTTTTAAGTGGAAGTCTATTTTAGGTCCGTAGAATGCTCCATCACCTTCATTTAATATGTAAGGTAAGTTTAATTCTTCTAAAGCTTCTCTTAAACCATTTTCAGCAGTTTCCCACTCTTCATCTGTACCCATAGAATCTTCTGGTCTAGTAGATAATTCTAAGTGATATTCAAATCCAAATGTTTTATAAACGCTGTCTATTAGTTTAACAACACCTTTTATTTCATCTTTTATTTGTTCTGGTAACATAAATATATGAGCATCATCTTGAGTGAAAGCTCTAACTCTCATTAACCCATGTAATGCACCTGATAATTCATGTCTATGAACTCTACCAAGTTCAGCAACTCTCATAGGGAAATCTCTATAAGAGTGTGGTTTTGATTGGTAGTATAACATTGAACCTGGACAGTTCATTGGTTTTATCGCGAAATCTTGTTCATCTATTTTAACAGTGTACATATTTTCTTTGTAGTGGTACCAGTGACCTGAAGTTTCCCATAAATGTCTGTTTAATATTATTGGTGTTTCTATTTCATAGTATCCATCCTGTCTATGAATTTCTCTCCAGAATTTTAATAAAGCATTTTTAAGTTCCATACCTTTTGGTAAGAATAGAGGGAATCCTGGTCCTTCTTCTGGTATGAAGAATAATTCTAATTCTTTACCTAATTTTCTGTGGTCTCTTTTTTTAGCTTCTTCTAATAAATGTAGATATTGTTCTAAATCTTTATTTTTTTCGAAAGATATACCGTATATTCTTTGAAGCATTTTATTTTTTTCGTCTCCACGCCAGTAAGCACCTGCTATACTAAGTAATTTAACAGCTTTTACCTTTTTAGTAGATGGTAAGTGTGGTCCTCTACATAAATCTGTGAAATCACCTTGTTTGTAGAATGATATTACTTCACCTTCTGGTAATTCATTTATTAATTCTTCTTTGTATATTTCACCATTTTCTTTAGCCCAAGCTAGTGCTTCTTCTTTTGGCAATTCATATCTTTCTACTTTTAAATCTTCTTTAGCTATTTTTTTCATTTCAGATTCTATTTTTTGAAGATCTTCCATAGTTAATCTTTGGTCTAAATCTATGTCATAGTAGAATCCATTTTCTATGCTTGGTCCTATGGCAAATTTAGCTTCTGGATATAATCTTTTTATTGCTTGTGCTAGCATATGTGCAGAAGTATGTCTAAATACATCTTTACCTTCCACATCATCAAATTTAAATAAATTTAATGTACAATCTTCTTTAACTATGTAGTCAAGTCCAACTACTTGGTCATTTACAGATGCTGCAACAACAGCTCTTGCTAAACCTTCACTTATTGATTTTGCAATTTCTAAAACAGATAGTTCATTTTCAAATTCTTTAACTGATCCATCTTTTAGTGTAACTTTAATCATATTTATACCTCCTATAAAATTTATATTATTTTTACAATAAAAAAACTCGTCCCATAAAAATTGGGACGAGCAATATGTCGTGGTTCCACCCAAGTTGATATATATTAAATATATATCCTCTTGATGACTATAAGGTAGTCAACCGAATACTTTCACATAATTTTATGCTACTAAATTCTGCTCCAAGTTAGTTTTCAAATAGGATTATTTTAGATAAGCTCACAGCCAAGGCTCATCTTCTCTGTAAAATAATTTTTCTACTTTACTTTGTCTCTTCATCGCATTGTTTTTAATTAACTTTAATTATATCAGATAGATATATTTCATTCAACCATAATATAGTATTTAATTACTATATATTACAGTTACTTTTCCTTCAAATAATAAACTAACAATTTCTATAGTTTCTCTTGATTTTTTGCTATTGGATTTATCTAATATTTCTATTTTTTTAGGACATAAAGTCATAATTTCACTTATTAATAAATCTTCACTATTTAAATTTTCTTCTTTTGCTAAATTTATTAATTCTTTATTATTTATATCCTCTAACTCATTTCCATTTTCATCACTTAGAATAAAATGATTTTCTTTAGTTATAACAATCCTCAGCAAATTCATTTTTTCTTCTTGTATATCTATAAAATATTTAAGTGAATCTAAAAATTCCTTTTTATCTCTTTTTATCAAATGTTCTTCCAAAGCTATATCACTTACTATAGAAATATAACTAGTAAAATCTTTCATTCTAAATTTTAAAAAACCATCTAAATTTATATCTTCATAATCTACTACTATATCACTTAATTTACTATATACAGTTTCCTTTATAAAATTTTCTTTTTTATCAACCAATCCCAACGCTTCTTTATATACACTTTTTTTATCTTCTTCACTTATATTAGTATAAGTTGTCCATATGTATTCTTTTAAATCTCTATCTTTTATTATGCTTACAATTAGTTCTGTTATTCTTGATAAAACAATTTCATGTTTTTCCACTTTAGATAAATTTACATATATAGCATCTAAAGATTCATTATAACTAACACTATCTGAATAAGTTTTATCATATAAAAATTTTCTAATCAATTCAATATCTTGGGGTAAAAAACTTATCTGCATTACTCTATCTGTCATCGTATCGCCCCTTCCAAATAATTAAAAGAAACTTACTCTATAATTTATTATAATTTATACATTCATCTCCTTATTAATTTACTAATTCATTATAAAACTTTATTTTATAAATTGTTGTATTTATATTATTAAACAATAACATAAATTTTATAAGTCTAAAACAGTATAAAATGAAAAAAGCTATGAAAATAAAATTTTCATAGCTTTTTATTAATTATCTTTCACCTTTTTTATAAGGATTACCTAAAGCTGATGGAGCTTTGGAACTCTTAACAAATAATACTAGCACTATTAAAGTTACTATATAAGGTATCATTGATAATAAGTTTTCATTTATTGTAAATGGTAATGTTGGACTTCCGAAGTATACAGATAAAGCTGTTGAGAAACCAAATAATAAACATGCAAGTGCTGTCCATTGTGGTCTCCATTTTCCGAATATAACAGCTGCCATGGCTATATACCCTTGTCCTGAAACTAATGTAGGTCTAAATGAAGAAACTAATGCAAGTGACATAGACGCTCCACCAAGTCCTGCTAAAAATCCAGATATTAAAACTCCGCTATATCTTACTATAGCAACATTAATTCCTAATGTATCTGCAGCTCCTGGATGCTCACCAACAGCTCTTATTCTAAGACCAAATTTAGTTTTATATAAAACATAATATACTACTGCTATTAATATAAATGCTATATAAACTGTAGCATAGTTATTAAATATTGTATCAAATATACTACCTGACGGGAATATATTTGAAAATACTCTTGGCATTTTATTTTCCATTGGTATTGTTGGAGTTGTTGTTGCTCCATCAAATAATATTTTAGATATAAATAATGCCATCCCTGGTGCTAAAAGGTTAATTGCAACCCCTGAAATAGTATGATCTGCATTAAAGTTAATTGTAGCTATAGCATGTATTAATGCGAATAACATACCTGCTAATCCACCAATTAAAAACGCGATCCATGGATTTCCTGTATAATAACCTGCTGTAGCTCCTGCAAAGGCACCAACTGTCATCATACCTTCAAGACCGATATTTACGATACCTGAGTTTTCAGAGAATACTCCTCCTAAAGCTGTATATATAAGGGGAGTTGAGTACATTAACGTTGTACTAATTATAATAGCTAAATCTTGCATTATGCTTTACCCCCTTTGGCTCTCTTTTCTTTCATTTTTTGATATAAAATTCTTAATCCATTGCTTAATGCTATAAAGTAAACTATAGAACCTATAACTATATTTATTACTTCTGATGGTGCATTAACAGATTGCATTTTTATACCACCATATTTGAATGCACCAAATAATAATCCTGAGAATATAACTCCTATTGGATTACTATTTGCTATTAAGGCTACAGCTATTCCATCAAATCCATAACCTTCTTGAGCTGCAAGTACTGTAATATTATGAGTTACACCCATAACTTGTATTGCACCTGCTATACCTGCTAATATACCAGCTATAGCCATTGATTTTAACATTGATTTACTAACATCTATACCAGCATATTCTGCTGCATCTTTGTTATGACCAACTGCTTTAAGTTCGAATCCTAAAGTAGTTTTATTTAATATAAACCATACTACAAATACTAATATTATAGATATTACTATTCCCCAGTTTACACTAGTTGCAGGCCCTACTAAACCTTTCATCCAACTTATACCTATACTTGCACTATCATTTATAGCAACTGATGATTCACTATTTGCCACTGATATAAAACTATTTGATACCATAAAGTTACTGAAGTAGAATGCTATCCAATTTAACATGATACAGACTATAACTTCATTTATTCCGAACTTAGATTTTAGGAAACCTGCTATAGATCCCCAAAGTCCACCAGCTACAGCTGCACATAAAATTGTTAATGGTATATGAATTATAGCTGGTAAATCAACACCAACACCAACAAGTGTCGCTACTAATGCACCTACTATAAACTGACCTTCAGCACCTATGTTAAATAATCCCGTTTTAAATGCAAATGCTATAGATAAACCTGTTAGTATATAAGGTGTAGCTTTTATAATTGTCCACGCTATATATTTTGGTTTACCAATTATCCCTTCTATCATCGCACCATAAACAACTATTGGACTTCTTCCTGAGATCATAAGAACTATTGCTCCTACAAGTAATCCAAGAAGTATTGATAATAATGAGAATTTAACAGCTTCATCTAAAAATGATTTCTTTTTGGCTTTGTTTAAGTTATTACTCATGGCTGTCACCTCCTGCCATCATCATTCCTAATTCATTTTCATTTGTATTTTTAGCATCTACTATGCCAACTATTTTACCTTCGTATATAACAGCTATTCTATCTGATACGTTCATAACTTCATCTAATTCTAGTGAAACTAAAAGAACTGCATTTCCAGCATCTCTTTGTTCTACTAATGATTTGTGAACGAACTCTATAGCACCTACATCTAATCCTCTTGTCGGTTGAGTTGCTATTAACAATTGAGGATCATTGCTATTTTGTCTTGCTGCTTCTATATTCGTAACTTCTCTACCGATTATTATCTTTTGTTGGTTACCTCCAGATAATCCTCTTGATTTAGCAGTCGGATCATTTGGTCTAACATCAAATCTCTCGATTATTTCCTCTGCTTTTTTTCTTATTGCTTCTTGATTTAATATTCCTTTTTTAGAGAACTCTGGCTTTTTATAATTTTGTAATACTACGTTTTCAGCAACAGTGTAATCTAATACTAGACCTCTTTTGTGTCTATCTTCTGGTATATTTTTTATACCTTTTTTGAATATTTGTTTTGGAGTATTATTAAATATATCTTTTCCGTTTATTTGTATAACTCCTGATTCAGCTTTTCTAAGCCCTGTTAAAGCTTCTACTAACTCTGATTGACCATTACCATCAATCCCTGCAATTCCAAGTATTTCTCCAGCTTTAACTTCTAAAGAAAGTCCATCAACAACATTTATTTTTCTACTATCTTTAACTATTAAATTATCAATTTTTAATACTGTAGAAGTTGGTTTAGCTTCATCTTTATCTACTTTAAAGTTAACTTCTCTACCAACCATCATTTCTGCTAAGTCATTTTCAGTCACCTCAGATACTTTAACTGTATCTATATATTTACCTCTTCTAATTACTGTACAATAATCAGCTACAGATTTTATTTCTTTAAGCTTATGTGTAATTATTATTACTGACTTACCTTGTTTAGTTAAGTTTTCTATTATATTAATAAGTTCTGTTATTTCTTGTGGAGTTAAAACAGCTGTTGGTTCATCTAGAATTAAAGTTTCAGCACCTCTATATAATGCTTTTAATATTTCAACTCTTTGTTGCATACCTACTGTTATATCTTCTACTTTTGCCATTGGATCAACGAAAAGTCCATATTTTGATGATATCTCTTTAACATCTTCTATAGCTTTTTTTATATCTATTGCCCCACCATTTTTTGTTGGTTCAGTTCCTAATATAATATTTTCAGCTACTGTAAATGGCTGAACAAGCATGAAATGTTGATGTACCATACCTATACCTTTTGATATTGCTACATTTGGATTACTTATGTCTACTAATTCACCATTTATATAAATTTCTCCTGATGTAGGATTATATAGTCCATATAGTATGTTCATAAGAGTAGACTTACCTGCTCCATTTTCTCCTAAAAGAGCATGTACTTCACCTTTATGTACAGTCAAATTGATGTTATCATTTGCTATAAAGTTGCCGAATTTTTTTGTTATATTTCTCATCTCAACAACTTTTTGACTGTAGTCGATGATATTGTTATTCATAGCTATTTTTAACCTCCTCATATAACTATATTTTTATAATACAAACGGAATAATATATATATATATTATCCATAAACTATCTAATCTATTTGTATGACTAATTAATTTATCAAACACTTAAATAGTATATCATTTAACTCGTAAAATTTAATTTGTGTATATCATTTGTCTTAACAATTATACCATTTCATAAAGCTTTTGCCAACAATTATTGATATTTATTCTAAAAAAATGACATTTCATGCGTATTATGCAAAACAAAAAGTATTCTGTTAATAAATGTTTAAATTATTTTTAACAGAATACTTTATAAATATAATTAATTAAGTTTTATTTATGCTTATTTATTGAATTCTTTTAATTCTTTTTCATTACTTGGAACTTTTATTTTTCCATCTTGTTCATCAACATATTTTAATATTTTTTCAGAAACATTTTTATCTGTAGTTGAAGCTAAACCAACACCATTATTTGCTAATGTACCGTTTTTAACTTCTCCACCTTTATAGTCACCATTTACAAAATCTCTAACTAAGTTAGCAACTGCTACATCTATATTTTTCATAGCTGAAGTTAACATATTGTCTGGGGCTAAATCATATTGGTCTCTATCAACACCTACTGACATTTTATTAGCTTCTTTAACTGCTTCTATAGCACCAGTACCACAAGCACCTGCACATGGGAATATTACATCTGCACCTTTAGATATCATTGAGTTAGCTATTGATTTTCCTAAAGCTTGATCTGAATAACTATTTGAGTATTGTACTAAAACTTCTGCATCTGGATTAGCAGCTAAAACACCAGCTTTAAATCCATATTCAAATTTATCTATAACTGGAGATTGTTGACCTCCTATAAATGCTACTTTATTAGTTTTTGTACTTTTACCAGCTATTAATCCAGCTAAGTAAGAAGATTCATTTGACTCAAATGATAAAGAAGTTATATTTTCAGGTTGTTTTTCATATGTATGATCTATTATTGCAAATTGTTGATCTGGATAATTTTTAGCAGCTGTTTCTAATTCATTTGCTAATTTATATCCAACACCTATTATTAAATCATATTCATCTTCTACAAATTGTTCTATATTTGGTTTATAATCTGAATCTTGAGTTGATTCTAAGTAGTTAACATCAAGTTTATCTTTACCTAATTCTTTTTGTATAGCTTGTAAACCTTCCCATGATGATTGGTTAAATGATTCATCATGTACTCCACCAACATCTGTTATCATACCAACTTTTATTTTTCCTTCCGTTGCTGAATCACCATCGCTTGACCCACATCCAACTAATATTCCTGCTGATATTATCATTGTTAATGATAATGATATTAATTTTTTAAATTTCATAAACTCCTCCAAAAATCATATGTATTTTCTTTTATAATTTTATTTTATACTATTTTTTTCATTTTTTCCATACTTTTTTTGATTTCTGTCGATATTATTCATCAAATTTAAACAGAACAACCCTATTTGTGACATACTATATAAAATTATTAATTTATTTATGAATTTTTTTACTATTATAATTAATGATAGTAAATTTTCATAATAAAAAATTCACTTCGCTTAAGCCACTGCGTGGGCGCTATCTTTCATGTCGCCAACGACTTCGTCCGTTGCTCAAGTTAATAAGTTGGAAATTATAA
>USRS01000096.1 GCA_900557165.1 uncultured Clostridium sp. | reverse complement strand
AAAGAGTTGCCTCTTTTTATGATTTTAAAATCATTTTGAGACAACCCCTTTTTTATTTATTTTCTAATTTTTCACACACATTTTTAAGCATATTTATAATTGGCAAATTATATGGACATTTTGTCTCACAAGTTCCACATTCTATACATTCACTTGCTTTAGCATTTCCTAAACTTTCATATCTTTCTAATGCCCATTCTTTTAAGTTATATCTTGTGTAATATCCTTCTAACAAGAAATTTTGTGGTATATTTACATTATTTGGACATGGCATACAATACTCACATCTTCTACAAAAATTACTACTTAACTCTTGTCTTATTTTTTCAATTTTTTTGTTATCATCTTCATTTAAATGTACATCCTTAATAACAGAAACATTTTCTATAACCTGTTCAACTGTATTCATTCCTGGTATGGCCACATCTATATAATCTTTCGATAAAATATATTTAATCGCCAAAGCCCCATCGTCTATGGCACCTCCGGCTAATGGTTTCATTGTTATTGTGCCTATGCCTTTTTCATGAGCTATTTGGAAAACTTCATCTGCTTGGTCTTCCACGATATTGTATGGAAATTGTATTGTATCAAATTTTTCATCTTCCACAGCTCTTTTTATAGTTTCCAAACTATGGCTAGTTATTCCTATATATTTAATTTTACCTTCTTTTTGAGCTTCTAATAAAGCTCTATAAGCTTTATTATCATCAAAAATAGAATTATATTCATCTTCCTTTAAATTATGTATTTGATATAAATCAATATAGTCAGTTTTAAGATTTTTCAAACTAATTTCTATATCTTTTTTCATTTCTTCATAATTTCTAGACATACTTTTTGTAGCAATATAAAACTTATCTCTTCTGCCTTCAATAGCATTACCTATATACTCTTCACTTACTGTATAACCCCTTGCTGTATCTATAAAATTTACACATTGATTCACTAACTCATCGATTACTTTGTTTGTATCTTCTTGAGTTATCCTTTGAATAGGTATTCCACCAAAACCTACTCTTTTTATTTTCATATCTGTCTTCCCAAAGTTTCTCAAATTTTATCCCCCCTATATTTTAATCTTTATTGTAGATATTATATTATCTAAATTTATTTTACCATATCTCATAAAAACCAAAAAAGTACCAACATTAGTTGGTACTTTCATATATCCTATTCATTTTCTTGTGAAGGAATTGCAAACATAACTATATCATGTTTTTTTTCATTTTCTCTTTCACTATTATCTCTTTTTGATATTATTTCATCAACTTTAACTTTAAGAGTACTTTTTAATTCTGATACTTCTTCTTCAGTTAAAAGTATATTATCACATTCTAAAATACTGTCCCCATTTAAAGTTCCTGCTTCAGCTGCATCATAGAATGATTCTATAGTATCTTCAAAGTTAGATATAGATATGTAATCTTCATCTTTTTCTTGATCTAAATTATAATCAATTATTTTTCGACTTATAACTATATTATTAGCAGTAGGATAATAATATTTTTCTACAATACCTGATTTTATTTTTTCTTCAACTAGCTCTAAAATCCCCACATTATATAATGTTTTAATATGATAGTTGATTTTTGCATGTGGCTCATCTAATATTTCAGATAATTGTTTAGCTGATAAAGGGTCTTTATCAAACGTTTTCAGTATATCAACCCTACGAGGATGAGCAATTGCTTTTATACAATCTAAATCTCTCAATACTAGCACTTCTTTCATATATTCCACCCCTAAAAATTTTTTTATTTAATATAATCTCATTATATATTAACTGTATAAAATTGTCAAAAATTTCTTGTTGTTAAACTTATTTTTTCTTATTTTTTAAAAATATAATTCATTTTCTTACGAATGTATTAATTTTCCTGCTTTTTTATAATAAATGCTATTATTTTTGTTTTATGTATATCTTATATAAATAAAATATACATAATTTAAATATACTATTTTTATTGTATATACAAAAAAAAACGAACTTTTAAAGTTCGTTTTAATCAACAATCTTACTACCACCTATAAATTCTCTAATTATAGATGTTGGTGGTAAATCTGAAATATCTCTAAGTTCCACAAAATATTGAAGAAATTTTAATAATCTATTTGCTTCACTATATGCTTCACTATCACTATTTATACTTTCTAATAAAGGCTTTACATAACTTTTTAAAATAGCTAATTCATATACGCAAGATGAGTTGAAAATTATATCTGCTTCTTCTTGATATGGGAAGATATTTTCCTTTTCGCCCCTTCTTACAGAGTCCCAAGATAATATTGTCCTTATAGCATCATGACCTCTAAATTGATTATCTCTTACAATCCTTCTTATAAGCCTTAAATCTGTTGTTGGAATTCTATTATGTTCATCTAGATTTAATTGTGTCAAAACACTAAGGTAAATTTTAAATTTATTTTTATCAGGTATTGATGAAGTTAATAATGGATTTAAACCATGTATACCTTCAAGTATAATAGGTTGATTTTTATTTATTTTTAATTTCTTACCTTTTTCACTTCTTCCCTTTTTAAAATTAAATTTAGGAATAGTAACTTCTTTTCCTTCTAGTAAATCACTTAAATCTTTGTTAAATTGTTCTAAATTTATTGCATATATAGATTCAAAATTATAATTACCAAATTCGTCTAAAGGTGTTTCTTCTCTATCTACAAAATAATCATCTAAAGATATAGATACAGGTTGTAGATTATTCACCTTTAAATGTATGGATAAGCGTTGTGCAAAACTAGTTTTTCCTGAAGATGATGGAGCAGCTATCAATATTATTCTTTTATTTTCTTGTTTGATTATATCAGCTATTTCACCTAACTTTTTCTCCTGTAATGCTTCAACTATTCTGATTAATTCGCCATATTCATTATTTTCTATAATCTTATTTAAAGATAATACAGTATCTACCCCCATAAGAGTTGACCATTTTTCCATCTCCAAATATATATTTGATAACTTTGGTTGTGGAATAAATTCCCTAACTTTAGATTTATCTTCTATTCTTGGTCCAAGGAGTATAAATCCATCTTCATATTTTAATATATCAAATGTTTTTAAGTATCCTGTTGATGGCAACATATGTCCATAAAAATGGTCTACATGATTATTACATCTATATATTTTTATATCATCATGTTCTTTATATTTTAATAATTCAGCCTTACTTTTTAAATTATGATTATTAAAAAATTCTATAGCTTCTTTTTTACTAACTACTGTTTTTTCAATTTTATAATCGGAAGCTATAATTTCTTCCATTTTTAATTTTATCTTTTCCCTATCTTTTTCATTTAGCTTTCTATGAGCATGTACTTCACAATAGAGTCCATTAGATAAGGAATGTTCTATAGAAACCTTACAATTTTTATAAAGTTCTTCACATGCCATTATAAATACAAGAGTTAAGGATCTAGAATATACTCTAGATCCATCTGGAGTGTTTGTATCTAAAAATTTAATAATACAATCATGGCCTATTTTAGTTGTTAACTCATATAACTTATTATTTATAGATGCTAAAGTTATATATCCACCATAATTATCTTCAACTTCATTTGCTATTTCTCTTAACTCTATACTTGATGAATCATTTTCTACAAAAAATGATTTATTTTCATCATCGATTACTAAATTTAATTTCCTCATAATTATTGCCCCTTTTTATTGATGTTTAAGTTTTTAGTCTAATAAACCAATTTTATTAAAAGGATATAATCTAACAAAAACTTTTCCTAGTATATCTGACTCATTTATAAATCCAACTTGTTCATATCTACTATCTAAACTAATTTCTCTATTATCCCCCAAAACAAATACTGAATTTTCTGGAACTATAGTATCTATATCACCTTCTGTTACTTCATTATGTATATAAGGCTCATTTAATTCTTTTCCATTAACATAAACTTTAGAATCTTTTATTTTTACAGTATCTCCACTTACCCCTATTACTCTTTTGACTAAATCTTTATTAGTACCATCATCCTGTTGTAAATCCGATTCAAATACTATTATATCTCCACGTTTTGGTTCTCCAAATTTATAAGACATTCTATTTATTATTAAGTAATCTCCTTCTTCTAAGGTAGAGTACATAGAATCTCCTCTAACTAATGTAGGTTTTATAAATTGAGTTATGATAAATGCAAAAATTATAGCCAGTGCAAATACCTTTATCCACTCAAAAATCTCTTTTTTTACTTTCTCACTCAAAATATCATCTCCTCAATAATGTATAGTTATTTTAATTAATTTTACAACAATTTAAGTATAATTAATTCTTAGACCTTTTGGATAGTGATTTTTTAATATTCCATTAGATTCTTTTCCCCATCCTAGAGGTATATTTTCTATTGCTACTAAAACCCAACTTCTACTTTTTTCGGTATTTATGGTATTTCCTCTTAAATATTCTTTTGCTCTTTCATCATATATGCTTAGATTTTCAATATTTTTCACATCATTAGCTGTTAAATAATGAGAAAGAGCATGTGATGGTTCAAATCTATTCTTTTTAAGAGTACCTATGTGAAGTCCATTTCTTAAAACTTTTAGTTTTTTAGTATCTGGACAATCTTGTGGTAATAAATAAAGATTTTCTCCTTTTAAATAAAAATCTCCTTCTATAGATATATTTAGAAATTTTTTCTCAAAATCCTTGTAATCTTTTAATTCTTTTCCTAAAGGTTTAACTTTTATTTTTTTTGTATTACAATCTTGTTCAGAGTTTTTTCTTATTTTAGCAACAAAATGCCCCTCTCCCTTTACTTTATGAGGCCATAATCTTTCCATCATAATAAGTTCAGCATCTTCTTCATACTCATTTATAAAATCATTAATTACATCTTCATTTTCTTCTTTTGCAAAAGTACATGTAGAATATACTAAAACGCCATCTTTTTTTAGCATTTCAAAGCCATCTCTTATTATTTCTTTTTGTATAGATTGACATTCTAAAACTTTACTAAAACTCCAATCATCTATGGCAACTTGATCCTTTCTAAACATACCTTGACCAGAACATGGTGCATCAATAACTATTTTATCAAAATATCCTTTGAAAACTTTTTTAAGATTTGATGAATCTGTATTTGTTATAATACAGTTTTTTGCTCCAAATCTCTCAAGATTTTCTCCTAAAGCTTTTATCCTTGTAGGGTTTATTTCATTTGATACTAATAGTCCACTATTATTTAATTTTGATAATATATATGTAGATTTTCCGCCAGGTGCTGCACATAAATCTAGTACTTTATCACCTTCTTCTATATTTAATTTTGGAACTACACTCATTGCTGAAGGCTCTTGTAAATAATAGGCTCCACTTTCATGAAGAGGATTTTTCCCTGGTCTATTTATCTTCTCATCATAATAATAGCCTTCTTCTGCCCAAGGAATACTACTTAATTCAAATAAATTTAAATCTAATAATTTTTCTTTATTTAATTTCATTGTATTTAATCTTAAACCTGTTGTCTTAGGTTCATCATAACTTTTTAGAAAATCATCAAATTCATCTCCTAAAATTTCTTTCATTTCGTCTAAAAATTGCTGTGGTAGATTAGTCAATTTTATCTCCCTTTCTACTTATATTTTTTCTTTTATAAAATCTTATTTTTGAATATAATGCATATTTATCTAATTTATCTAAATTAATTTTCCACAAAAATATTATATACACTATAAAAACTATAATAGCCCATCTATATCCTATCATCAAGATAAAATCAAAAACTCCATGAAGTAAAATTGGAATAATTACAGCAAAATATAAGTATTTATTTTTTTTATAATCGTCCTTTGTAAACTTATATTTTGAGATATAATATCCCATAGTTATAGCAAACATTATATGAGATGGTATAGAAATTAATCCTCTAGTTATACCTAAACTAAATGTTAATTCACTTTTTTCCTTCATTAAATAAATAATATTTTCTATTGTTGCAAAGCCCAAAGATAAAAATATTGAATAAATTATACCATCAAGCTTTTCATTGAAGTTTTTTTCCCTTAATAATATTGGTATTAGTATTATAGACTTTAGTCCTTCTTCTGTAAATGCTGTTACAAAAAAAGCTATATAGATGCTGCTTAATAAACCATAAAAAATATCAAGTTTATTAAGATAGAGTTCTATAAATATGGATAATATACTTACTAAAATTCCCAATAAAAAATATTTTAGTAGTGTTTTAGGTGGTTCTTTCTCATATCTATCTTTATAATAAATCCATATCATAAAACAACTTACTGGCAATAATGCCAAAAATAATAAGTAAATTTTCATATTTTAAGATAACCTTTCTTTGCATATATATTAATATTTAGATATTTAAATATAATACTTATTATCTCCATTAAGAAAAATTTTTAATATTCTCATTTAAATTCTTAAAAACTTAACAAAATCAAATTATTTTCATAGAATAAACTAGAATATTTACAACTTAGTTATAAATAAAAGGGGTGATTACATGCAAGATGGTTTTTTAACTATTAGTGTTATAAACGCTTCAACAAATAGACCCATACCAAATGCAACTATAAATATATATGGTATGAATGATCAACAAGAAAATACAGGTATTGTATTACAAAACCTAATAACAGATGAATCTGGTCAAGTGAGAAATTTAACTTTATCAGCGCCTAACATTGAATATTCATTAGAACCATCAAATGTTAAACCTTATAGTGAATATATTATAGAGGCAATAGCTGACGGTTTTGAAACAGTATTAATAAATGGTACTCAAATTCTACCAGTTGTTGAAGCATTACAAAATATTCCTATGGGTTCAAGTTCTACAAGAAAGAAAAAATCTAAAACAAGACAAAATGGTATTGTTTATGATATACCTGATCATACACTTTGGGGAGATTATCCGCCTAAAATACCAGAAAGTAGTTTAAAACCTTTATCTGCTCCAACAGGTTTTGTTGTTTTGGATGAACCTGTTGTACCTGAATTTATTGTTGTTCATGATGGTCTACCTGAAGACACTAGTGCCCAAAATTATTGGGTTCCTTTTAGAGATTATATTAAAAATGTGGCATCTTCTGAAATATACTCAACATGGCCTGACCAAACTATTTATGCAAATGTTATAGCTATAATATCTTTTACACTTAATAGAGTATTTACTGAATGGTATAGAAATAAAGGTTATTCATTTACTATAACTTCATCAACTGCTTATGATCATAAATATATCCATAATAGAAATATTTTTGATAATATCAGCGTAATCGTAGATGAAGTATTTAACACTTTTATAAAAAGACCTCCTACAGCTAGACAGCCTTTACTTGCTCAATATTGTGATGGTAAGAAATCTCAATGTCCTGATCAAATGACTCAATGGGGCAGTAAAGATTTGGGTGACCAAGGAATGGACTATGAATCTATATTAAAATACTTCTATGGTAATAATATAGTTTTTTCTCAAGCAAATATTGTAAGTGGCGTACCTGTATCTTTCCCAGGATTTACTCTACAACTAGGCTCTAATAATTCTTATGTTAGAACTATTCAAAATCAATTAAATGCCATATCAAATTCCTATCCAGCTATAGAAAAAGTTACTGAAGATGGCATATTTGGACCATCTACTGAAGCATCGGTAAAAAAATTCCAAGAAATTTTCAATTTACCTCAAACAGGAGTTGTTGATTTTAAAACATGGTATGCAATTTCAAGAATTTATGTTGCTACTACAAAAATAGCCTCTTTAAATCCTGTAATATAATATAATAAAATAAAAATACTATCAGATTTAACCTGATAGTATTTTTATTTTATTAATGTCATATACTCTAATTCAATTTGATTTTCTATATTTTTAGAAGTTATAGGAAATTCCGGTACACCTGCTGCATAAGGAGCTATATCATATAAATCAAAAAATATTACTATTTTACCATCTTGTAAGTAAAATTTTTGATTTTCTTTTATTCCATGAAATTCATAAATTTTATCTATATATTTCTCATTTTTTCTCATTTCTTTAATTTGATTTTCTATTTCTTTATTGATAAGCATTTTATAGTCTACATTATCTTTAAATATATCCTTTAATGCTATAAAATTTCCCTTTCTTAAGTCAATATTATAAGGAATATATTCATAATATCCATGGGCACCACCACTATATTTATAATATTTTACAAGAATACTAATTACATCATCTCTATTTTTCTTTATTTCAAAGGTTGAATTGGCCACAAAATTACTATTATCTAAATCAAAATCTTGTAAATAACTTTCTGCTTCCTTAAGAGAATTTTCATAAAAATTTAAAATATCCTTTTTTATTATTGAGTTAATTTTATTATTAATTTCACTATTTTCACTAGTTATAATTGGTATTTCTAAAGTACTTTTTAGATACTTATTATTTTTTTTTATT
>USRS01000095.1 GCA_900557165.1 uncultured Clostridium sp. | reverse complement strand
AAACTGACGACCGTTAGGTGTCAGTTAAGGTGACCTATTTATAGGTCATTTTTTATTAAAAAATATTTAACTCTAATTCTTTTGATAAATCTTCAAGAATTTTTAGTCCAGCGATACTGTTTCCTTTTTTATCTAAAGCTGGCCCAAATACTCCTATACCCATTCTTTTTGGAACAGAGGCCATTATACCTCCACCAACACCTGATTTGGCAGGTATTCCAACTTTAAGAGCAAATTCTCCAGAAGCATCATACATTCCGCAAGTTACCATAAATGTTTTTACCATTCTAGAAATATCTTCACTGATTATACGTTCACCAGTTTCCATATCTATTCCGTAATTTGCAAATAATAATCCTATTCTAGCTAAATCTACTGTATCAATTTCTATGGAACATTGTTTAAAGTATAAATCAAGAACTTCTTCCACATCACCTTCAATAAAGCCATCATTTTTTAATAAATAACCCATGGCTCTATTTCTATCACCTGTTAACTTTTCAGATTTATAAACATCTTCATTTATTTGAAGAGAGTCATTTTTAGCTAGTTTTCTGAAGAAAGAAATCATTCTTTCCTCTTTTTCTTGTAAATCTTTACCTTTAATTAAAGCTGTAGTTGCTATGGCACCTGCATTAATCATTGGATTGCATGGTTTTTTAGTATCATTAGTTTCCAATTTCATTATGGAGTTAAAAGGATCTCCACTTGGCTCCATACCAACTTTTGAAAATACATATTCCCATTCATTATCCATTAAGGCAAGGGCTAATACTATAGGTTTAGAAATACTTTGTATGGTGAATTTTTTATTATAATCACCAGCACAGTACATATTATTATTTTTATCAATTATGCAAATACCTAAATCGTCTTGATTTGCTTTTTTTAATTCAGGAATATAACTGGCAACTTTTCCGTTAGAAGTATATTTTTTATTAGATGAAATTGTATTTTCTAATATAGATTTCATATTGATAGACCTCCTGATGTTTGTTAAATTATAAAATTATTTAAAAATATAAATTAGTAATAATATAAACCGATTAGATATAAAATACTATTATTTGGGGATAATATCGTATGTAATATTATATTGAGAAACTGGATAAAGTTCAATTTCCACTCTAGGATTTTCTTTATCAATAAAATCAAATAATAACACAGGTTTTAGTTGTTTATCATTTTTTATAATACCACTTTTTTCAATTCCATCACAAATACTTTTAGGATAATTATGTAAATCCCCCATTCTTTTATTTGGAAAATATAACTTCATAACTGTAATTAAGTCTTCTTCTATGACTTCTCCGTCATATTGTTTGTTTATATAGCCAGCGATCATATTTTCATAGGCTACATATTTTGAATATTTTCCTGTGGATGGCATCCATGCTTGACCATGGACATTATGCAGTTTAAAATTAGATTTACTAATAGGCCTTCCTGGGATTGTTAGTTTAATCAAATTATCACTTCCTTATCATTAGTTTATTATAAAACTAAAGAGGATTTAAAGAAAGGATATTTTATGAATAAAATAGAAATAATTGAGCTTTTTAATAAGAATAACATAGATACTGTGGGAATAGCTCCTATTGGACCTTATGAGGAATTAAAAAAAGTATTAGAAGACAAAGTAAATAAAAATTTAATAACAGGTATGGAAGAGCCTGATATAGAAAAAAGAATAAATCCAAAATTAATTATGGAAGATGCATCATCAATTATAGTTTGTGCAATACCTTATTATGTAGGAGAAAAATATGAATCTAATATATCCATGTATTGTCATGGATTAGATTATCATTTAGTTATAAAAGAAAAATTAAATAAAATATGTGAAGAAATAAAAAGTAAAGATGAAAAATTTGAGTATAAAATTTTTGCTGATAACGGACCTTTAGTAGATAGATACTTAGCTTATTTAGCAGGTCTTGGATATTATGGAATAAATAATAATTTAATTACAGATAAATATGGATCTTATGTTTTTATTGGATATATAGTAAATAATTATAATTTAGAACCAGATGAAAAATTAAATAAGAATTGTATGAAATGTAATAAATGTGTAAAATATTGTCCGGGAAATGCTTTGGAAGGGAATTACCAAATGGATCCTAAAAAATGTGTTTCATATATAACCCAGAAAAAAGAAGAATTAACAGATGAAGAAAAAGAGAAAATGAGAAAAAATAAATCTGTATTTGGATGTGATGTATGCCAAAATGTATGTCCTCATAATCAAGATGTGGCAATTAGTAATATAGAGGAATTTACTACAAATTTAATAACAAATTTAAGTGAAGAAGAAATTAATAGCATATCAAATAAAGAATTTAAAAGAAGGTATAATGATAGAGCATTTAGTTGGAGAGGAAGAAATATTATAAAAAGAAATATGGATATAATTAAGGAAAAGTCTATGAAATAATAAATCATAGACTTTTTCTTTTTCTTAAATTAAGTCAAATTAAAGATATTAGTTACATATAATTTATTAAGTTTATAATGAGGTCTAATCTTAGTTCGTATAAATAGAAGAAGAAAGGGGATTAGTATGCAAAAATTTAAGAATACATCAGAAATAGAACCTTTAAGAGATTTTTTAGGTCAAGACAGAGCTATTACAGCCATGGAATTAGGCTTGAGAATAGATAATCCAGCTTATAACATATATGTGGCAGGAAATCCTGGCACAGGTAAAAGTACTTATAGTTTAAAAGTATTAAAAGAACATGCAAAAAATAAAAATAATCATAAAGATTGGTGCTATGTATATAATTTTGAAAATCCAAGAGAACCAATTGTAATAAGCTTAGAAAGAGGAAAAGGTAAAGACTTCAAAGAAGACATAGAAGAAATGATAGATAAATTATTTGAAGAAATTAGAGAAGCTTTTGACAGTGAAGAATATGAAGTTAACAAAAATACGATGTTGGAAGAATATGAAATTGAAAAAGAAAATTTAGTTAAGAAAATAAAAAATTATGGGGAATCGAAAGGATTTAAACTAAAAAGCAGTAAAGTTGGTATGGTATTTGTTCCGTTAAATGAAAATTTTGAAGATGAAGTTTCTTCAGAAGAGTTTTTTAAAATAAAAAAGGAACTTGAAAATATGGCCATAAAAGTAGTTTATCAGATCCGCGAAATTGAAGAAAATATAAAATCAATAATGATAGAAATAGAAGATGAAGTTGGCAAAATTGTCGTAGATCCACATATTGAAGAGTTGAAAGAAAAGTATACAGATAATGATAAAATTATAAATTATATAAATAGCATAAGGGAAGATATATTAAAAAATTTAGAATTATTTTATTTAGAAGATGAAGATATTAAGGAATTTTATAGTAAGGATTGTTTTTTAAAATATGTTGTAAATTTATTTGTTGATAATCAAAATAATGAATGTGCACCAATCATTGTTGAATCTAATCCAAGTCCATCAAATTTATTTGGAAAAGTTGAATACGATTATAATAGTGGAAATATAAAAACTGATTTTACTAAAATTTTTTCAGGGTCTTTACAAAAAGCAAATGGTGGTTATTTAGTTTTATATGCACAACAACTTTTATCATATCCTTTGTCTTGGGAATTGTTAAAAAGAGCCATACAATCACAAAAAATTCCTATAGAAGCAAAGGTATCTATAGAACCAGAAGAAATACCGCTAAATTTAAAAATTATATTAATAGGAAGTAATTATATTTATAATGTGCTTTATAGACATGACAATGACTTTAGTAAATACTTTAAAATATTTGTGGACTTTGATAATGAAATGAATAGAAATGAAGCAACAGAAAATGGAATAGCTAAATTTATAGCTTATCAATGTGAAAAGAATAATTTCAAACATTTTACTTATGATGCAGTAGAAGATATTATTAAACAAAGTACACGAATTGTTGGAAGTAAGAAGAAATTGTCAACAGACTTTAATAAGTTATTGGAAATAATAACAGAAGCAAATGTTTTTGCACAAATAGAAAATAAAGAATTTGTTGAAAAGTATCATGTAAAAAAAGCAATAAATGAAAAGCACAAACGTTTAAATAAAATAGAAAATAAAATAGATGAATTTATGGATAATAATACTATTATAATAGATACGAAAGGCTCTAAGGTTGGTGTGATAAATGGACTTTCTGTTTATAGTATGGGTGAATATTCCTTTGGAAGACCATCTAGAATAAGTGTAACAACTAGCATGGGAAATAAAGGGTTAATAAATATAGAACGAGAAGCTAAAATGAGTGGACCTATACACAATAAGAGTGTACTTATTTTACAGGGATATTTGACAGAAAACTTTGCTCAAGAGTATCCATTATCAGTTAATGCATATATATGCTTTGAACAAAGCTATGGAGGCATAGAAGGAGATAGTGCAACTCTTGCTGAGCTTTGCGCTTTATTATCTTCTCTAAGTGGAATACCTATAAAACAAAATATAGCAATTACAGGTTCTTTGAATCAAAAAGGTGAAATACAAGTTGTTGGTGGAATAACGGAGAAAGTAGAAGGATTTTATAATATTTGCAAAAAGCGAGGATTAAAAGATAAAACTTATGGAGTTATTTTGCCAAAGGATAATATGGACAATTTAATTTTAACTGATGAAATGGAAGAAGATATTTCTAAGGGGAAATTTAATATATATCCTGTAAGTAAAATTGAAGAAAGTGTAGAAATTTTAATGGATAAAATGTTTGAAGATGTGAAAGTTTTGGTAAAAAGAAAATTAGATGCTTACAATAAATCAAAAGATATAAATAATAAATAAGTAAATTGATATAATTAAAGCAAGAACTTGTAAAGTTTTTGCTTTTTTAATACAAAAAATCAAAAAATTGAGAAACGATACTTTGTTATAGATTGACTAAATTGATAGATAATAAAGACAAAAGATAAAATGAGGGAGAAATAAAATGAAAAATGTAAATAAAATTTTAGATAAATTAGAGACAATATATCCAGATGCTCAATGTGAATTAGAGTATACTACAGCTTTTGAATTACTTATAGCTACAATATTATCGGCACAATGTACTGATGTAAGAGTAAATATTGTAACTAGAGAACTTTTTAAAAAGTATAATACAGCTGAGGATTTTGCAAAGTTATCAGAAGAAGAAATAATGGGGGAGATAAGAACTTGTGGCTTGTATAAAAGTAAGGCAAAAAAAATTAAAGAAGCATCTCAAATGATATGCTCAAATTATAATGGAAAAGTCCCAGATACCTTAGAAGAATTAATAAAGTTACCTGGTGTTGGAAGAAAAACTGCTGATGTGGTTTTAAGTAATGCATTTAATAAAGACGCTATAGCAGTAGATACTCATGTTTTTAGAGTTGCTAATAGAATAGGAATTGTTCATACAAAAACACCAGAAAAAACAGAATTTGCTTTAATGGAGGCTATTCCAAAGCATAGATGGTCTCATTCTCATCATGTATTAATATTTCATGGTAGAAGAATGTGCAAAGCAAGAAAACCAGAATGTGAAATATGTCTAATAAAAGATGATTGTGATTTTTATCAAGGAAAGGAATGATAATTTTGAGAAAACTTAAGATTGCAATAATTTTATCACTATTTATTATATCTTTTAGCAATGTGGTCTTAAGTAATGCCATTGTATTTGAAGGTAAAATACAAAAAAATATTTATGTTAAAGATATTAATATTTCAAATTTAACAAAAGAAGAGGCAAAAGAAAAAATTAATAAAAACCTATCAAAATGTAATTCATTTTTATTAAAATTAAATAATAATAAATATACTTTTTGTAACGAATATATAGATGTAGATTATAATGTAAATGAATTAGTGGAAAAAGCTTATAATATTGGTCGAAATGAAGGTATTATTTCAAATATAAAAATACGTAGTGATTTACATTTTGGAAAAAAAGTAATACTTGATTATAGTGTTACTTTTGATCAAAAAAAACTTGATAAATATTTAAGTGAGTTGAATAAAAAAATTTATGTAAGACCTGTAAGTTCAACTATAAAAATAAATAACAATCAAATAGTTATAAGTAAAGAAAAAAATGGATATAAGCTAAATAAAGAAGAATTAAAAAACACAATAATTAGAAAAATAAAAGAAATAGATAATAAAGAAGAAGTTATACCAATTTTAGTAGTAAATCCTCTGTATACTTATGAAGATTTAAGTAAGATAAATACAATTTTAGGAAGATTTGAAACGCATTTTAATTCTAAAAATTATAATAGAGTTAATAATATAAGATTAGCAGCAAAAGCTACAAATAATATATTATTAGATACAGGAGAAGTTTTTTCATTTAATTCAAATATACAAAATTCTCATATAGACAAATATTTAAAAGAAGCTCCTGTTATAATAAATGGCAAGCCAAACAAAGGTATAGGTGGTGGAATGTGCCAAGTATCTAGCACCATATATAATGCTGCATTATATTCTGGATTAAAAATTATAAATGTAAGAAACCATTCTATACCAAGTCCTTATATAGAAAAAGGGCGAGACGCAACTGTATCAGTTGGATGTATTGATTTAAAATTTTTAAATAAATACAATACACCTATTTTTATTTATAATGAAGTAATGGATAATAAAATAGTATGTACTATTTATGGAAATGAAAAAGATATCAAAGACATAGAGGTAATAACAGAAACTACAGATATACTTCACAATAGAATAATCAGAAAAAATAGTGAAAAATATAATTTAGGTGTAAGAAAGGTAGAACAGGAAGGTCGAAAAGGATATAAAGTTAAAACTTATAGAGTATATAAAAATAATTTTGGTAAAAAAACAGAATATATAGGTGAGAGTTATTACCCACCTCAAGACAAAATAATTATATATGGAACAAGGGAGCTAAGGAAGTAACCTATAAAAAGCAACTTTAATTCGAATAAATTTCTGTTATAATGTACTTAGGAATTTATTGGGCTTGCTTAAAATTAAGCAAAATTAACAAAATATTCTACATAAATGGAGGAATGATATGTCAATAAACGTAGTATTAGTAGAACCTGAAATACCACAAAACACAGGCAATATAATAAGAACTTGTGCAAACACAGGAGCAACACTGCATTTAATAAGACCGCTAGGTTTTTCATTAGAAGATAAATATTTAAAAAGAAGTGGATTAGATTATTGGGATATATCTGATATAAGATATTATGATAGTTTAGAAGAATTATTTGAAAAATACCCAGATGGAAAATACTTCTTCTCTACAACAAAAACAAATCAATCTCATTCAGATATGAAATTTGAAGATGGTTGCTTTTTAGTTTTTGGAAAAGAAACAAAAGGATTACCAGAAAGTTTACTTGCTGAAAATAAAGAAACATGTATGAGAATACCTATGGTAAAATTAGAAAGAGCTAGATCATTAAATTTATCAAATTCAGTTGCCATAGTTGTTTATGAAGCATTAAGACAAATTGGTTATCCGAATATGAGATAATTATAAATATAATTACAATGACAAAGAAAGGAGATTAACAGGATGAATAATAATATTAAAATAATCTGTGATAGTTTATCTGATGTTAATAAGGAATATTTACAGCAGTATGATATAGATGTAGTACCACTAACACTTATACTTAATGGAAAAGAATATAGAGATGGTATAGATATTGAACCAGAGGAATTTTATAAAATTCTAAGAGAAGAAAATGCACATCCAAAAACTTCTCAAGCTACTTATGCTCAATTTAAAGAAGTTTTTGATAAATACACAAAAGAAGGAAAAACAATATTATATATATCTGGATCAGCAGCAGCTACAGGTACATGCCAAAGTGCAATAATGGCTAAAAATGATATAGAAGGTGATATATATATATATGATACTAATAACTTAACTTTTGGTTCAGGTTTCTTTGTGGTTAAAGCGGCTGAGATGATAAAAGAAGGCAAAACTATAGAAGAAGTATTTAAAGCCTTAGACGAAATAAAAGAAAAATATGTTCTTATGTTTACTGTAGATACTTTAGAATACCTTAAAAAAGGTGGAAGAATATCTTCTACTAAAGCTGCAGTAGGAAGTTTATTAAACATAAAACCTATACTAGAAGTTAAAGATGGATTAGTTTCTCAAGTTGGTCAAGCTAGAGGAAAGAAAAATGTAACTAATAAAATGATTGAATGTATTAAAGAAGAACTAGGTGATGACATAGAACAAGATGAAGTTTACATAGGATATAGTGATGATTTAAAAGAAAGAGAAAAACTTACTGAAATAGCAAAAGAAGTTTTTAAACCTAAAAAAATAGAATACTTTATTGTTGGTACTTGCATAGGTGCTCATTCAGGACCTGGTGTAGGTGGAATATTAGTATTCAAAAAATAGATAAATTAAGGAGGTGTAAACAACCTCTTTTTTTAATTGTAAGGAAATTATAAATTATTATATCTGTGGATAATTTATAATTTCCA
>USRS01000094.1 GCA_900557165.1 uncultured Clostridium sp. | reverse complement strand
TTGGTCTAATGCCTGAGAAATTTCTTATAAAATATTCTTTTTTAATATGAGAAAAAATTCTTCCTCCATCTTCTATCAACAAGTCCATTACTTCTTTTGTTGTGGAATAATCATCTTTTGAGTTTATATATTCACTACTTGGACCTATAAATACATTACCATCAATAGAAGGTGTTAAATGTATACCTAGTCCACCCATTTTTTCATTGGGCACTGGATAAGCTGGCATATTTAAGTATTTTCCCAATTTTTGATCTAAAATAAAATATTCTCCTCTGCAAGGATATATGGTGTAATCTTCAATTCCCATCATTTTTCCTATTTTATAACTATTAAGCCCTGCTGAGTTTATTAACCATTTACTTCTATAAACATTTTTATTTGTTTTTATTTTGAAAATACTACTTTCTTTTTCCAATACTTTCTTTATATCTAATACTTCATTATCTAAAAAGTATTTCACTCCATTTGACACTGCATTTTCTGCCATGGCAATAGTATAAATAAAGGGATTTAGTATTCCTGTTTGTGGTGAATAAAGGGCAAAATTACCTTCTACATAAGGTGATAATTTTCTAATTTTATCTTTATTTATAATTTCTAATCCTTTGACACCATTAGCTTCTCCTTGTTCTTTCATTTTTATTAACTTTTCTTTATCTTCTTCATTAAATCCAACAACAAGTTTTCCTGTTCTTTTAAAAGGTATATCTAACTCCTTAGCTATTTCATCAAAATTTTCATTACCTTCTACACAAAACTTTGCCATAAGAGAGCCTGCTTTATTATTAAATCCAGCATGCAAAACTCCAGAGTTTCTTCCACTTGTTTCACAACATACATCAAGTTCTTTTTCTAATACACATGTATTTAATTTATATTTAGAAAGTTCTCTAGCAATGGAGCTTCCCACAACTCCACCTCCAATTATTATTACATCATATGCATAGTCCACTTTTCTCACCCCATTTTTACTTATTGATATAAGTGTATCACAACTTAGTTTACTTTAATTATTTCTTTGCAAAAATGATTTAACTTGAAAAAAAGACTCTCCATCACTACAATTAATAATATATTTTTTATATATTTTAAATTTAAAAGTGGGGCGATTTAGAATGAAATTTTTTAAGAAATTTCTATTAATTATTTTCTGTATATTTTTAATTTCAGTAATTAGTATCGGTACCTTTGTAGGTAATTTACTTTATAATACAATAATTAGTTCCAAATCTTCAAAAGATATTATTTACGCTGACTATTCTTATGAATCATCTTATTATTACGAAAATTGGTTAGCTAAGATTTCTAACTATAAAGATAAGTATATTACTTCCTTTGATAATTTAAAATTACACTCTTATATGGTTAAAAGAAAAAAAAAGACTTCCAAATGGGTTATTATTGTTCATGGTTATGGTGAGGAAGGCAAATCAGATAGTAGAAAAGCTCTTCATTTTTATAAAATGGGATATAATGTTTTAATTCCCGATTTAAGAGGTAATGGAAAAAGTGAAGGTGACTACATAGGTATGGGTTGGGATGATAGACTAGATATTATAAGTTGGGCAAATAGTATAATAAAAGAAGATAAGCAAGCTGAAATAGTTTTATACGGTACATCCATGGGAGGTTCAACTGTTTTAATGGCTTCTGGTGAAGATTTACCTTCCAATATTAAAGCTATTATATCTGACTGTGCCTATACTTCTATTTATGATTTATTTGATTATGAAGTAAGAAATTATATGAATTCATCATCTTTTCCAATTATAGATTTTCTAAATGCAACTACCGTACTAAGAGCTGGATATTCTCTAAAAAGTGCTTCTCCAATAGATGCAGTAAAAAAATCAAAAGTACCTATTCTTTATTTCCATGGAGATAAGGACTCTTTTGTTCCAATTTCTATGATGAATAAATTATATGATGCAACTAGTTCTACTAAAAAGAAAGTAACTATAAAAGGTGGAGAACATGCCAATTCAGATTTAGCTCAACCTAAAACTTATTGGACAAGCATAAAAAACTTCTTGAAACAATATGTCAATTAAAATTAAGGCTATGATTGTAAAATCATAGCCTTAATTTTAATTTGATATATTTTTATATTGCTCTAGTATATTCTTTTAACCAGTTAGTTTCTTCTGTAGTTAAGAAAGGACTTACTGTATCGAATACCATCTTGTGATATTCATTTAAGTATGCTTTTTCATCTTCTTTCATAAGTTCCACATTTATAGCATCTAAATCTATAGGTGCTATTGTTATTGGTTCAAATTCCATAAATTGACCAAATTCATTTTTTTCACCTTTTACACAAAGCATTTCATTTTCTAATCTTATTCCATGAGAGCCAGCTTTATAAAATCCTGGTTCATTAGTAGTTATCATGCCTTCTTCTAATATTGCTGATTCTTTATTATCTAATCTAAATCCATTTGGCCCTTCATGAACATTTAGTACATGACCTACACCATGGCCTGTTCCATGGTTGTAATTAAGACCTTCATTCCATAAGATTCCCCTTGCAAGTATATCTAAATAATATCCATTAACTCCATGTAAAAATTTCACATCTGATAATCTTATCATTGCTCTAGCAACAGTTGTAAAGTGATATTTTTCTTCTTCAGTAAGCTCTCCTAAGGCAAAAGTTCTAGTTATATCAGTTGTTCCATCAAAATATTGTCCGCCTGAATCTAATAAGAATAATCCTCTATCCTTAAGTGTTGTATTACTTTCTTTTGTTACACTATAGTGAATTATTGCTCCATTTGATGCATATCCAGCTATTGTGCCAAAACTTTCTTCTATAAATTTACCTTGTTCTCTTCTAAGTTCAGTTATTTTATCTGCTGCACTTAGTTCAGTTATTTCTATTTTTCCTATGTTATTTTTTAACCAGTACATAAACTTAGTTACTGCAACACCATCTCTTATATGAGCCTTTTTAGTATTTTCTATTTCAACAGAATTTTTTTGTGCCTTAAATTTAGTTGAAGGATTCATACCATTAACTACTTTTACGCCTGCTGGTATATTTTTTAATATTGAGTAACTTATTTTATTACTATCAATTAAAACTATTTCTTCTTTATTTATAGTTTTAACAAATTCATATATTTCAAAGTAATTTTTTATTTCTACTACTTCTTCACCAAAGCTTGTTTTTATCTCATCATTTAATTTATTTTCATCTACAAATAATATGGCTTTGTCTAAAGTAATTACTGCATAAGAAAGTACAACTGGGTTATATTTTATATCCCCACCTCTTATATTAAATAACCAAGCTATATCATCTAAACTTGTTAATATATGAGTTGTTGTATTATTTTCTCTCATCCACTCTCTAACTCTAGCTATTTTACTTGTAAAGTCTTCACCACTATATTTAATATCTAATAAAAACGCTTTTGCATCAGATAAGGCTGGTCTATCTTCCCATATTTCATTTAGTAAGTCATCTTCATAAGATATAGTTATATTTTTCTTAGCTAAATTTAATTCTAATATAGCTCCCATTGCTGCACTTATAGTTCTACCATCAAATCCTACTTTAGACCCTGAAGGAACTTCATTTTCTATATATTCAAAAGTAGTTGGAACGTTTTCTTGACCCATTTTATAAAGTTCTACACAAGAAGTTGATAACTCTTCTTCTGCTTGTAAAAAATATCTTCCATCTGTCCAAAGTATGGCTTTTTCTTGAGTTATAACTACAGTTCCTGCTGAACCAGTAAATCCTGATATAAACTCTCTTCCTTTAAAAAATTCTCCAACATATTCACTTTGATGATAATCAGCTGATGGAATTATGTAGGCAAATATATCTTTTTCTTTCATTAAGCTTCTTAATTTTTCAATTCTATTATTAATCATATAAAACCTCCTTTACTATTTTAAGTTTTTTAATTTATTATTTAATTTGTTATATATTTTTTTCATATGAGGTTCACTACTAGCTTTAATTGCTTCTTCTAGCTCAAACCATTTTACATCACTATTTTCATCTTCTTTAATATGAGTTATATCATTTTCATTGGCACAAAGTAAATAAGTAATATTTAAATGTATGTGAGTAGAGATATACCCTTCTTTTTTCATATGACCATCTACTCCTAAAACTTCTAAGGAAAAAATATCTTTAGATAAAGGAATTACATTTTTTAATCCAGTTTCTTCACTGGCTTCTTTTAAAGATACATGCAGTAAATCGTCATCACCATCTGCATGACCTCCAACCCATGACCATGAATCATAGATGTTATGATATACCATCAATACTTTTGTTTTTTCTTTATTTACTATCCAACAAGACGAAGTAAAATGTCCAATCTCATTTTTTCTAGTAAGTACATCATCAAAAATATCCATATATTTTAATATAAGCTCTTTATCTTTTTGCTCTTCAATATTATAAGGTAAATAATTTTCTATTTTTTCTTTTAAACTCATATATACCTCCACTAAATAATGCTCTTATCCCAAATTTTATAACATTATTTGTCAATAATCAACTAGATAAATTCTTTACTTTATGAATATATTAGATTAATTTATAAATTTCATCTTTTGTAATATTTTTATTTTCAAACACTTTTTTGATTTTTACTGGTGAGTTTCCTAACACATATATTTTATCTGACAACAAAAGTGCTTCATCCATATCATGTGTTACAAATAAGACTGTTCTTTTTTCCTTTTCTAGTATTTTTCTAAAATTATTCATTATTATTTCTTTATTTATCATATCAATAGATTTAAATGGTTCATCCATTATAATAAATTTTGACGGATAAATAAATGCTCTAGCAATATTAACTCTTTGTCTAAGTCCTCCACTTAACATTTGAGGGTAATAATCCTTGTATTCTTTTATACCAACTAAATCTAAATATTTGTCACATAAAGCATAACATTTTTTCTTATTATATAGTTTTTTTACTACTAAATTTATATTTTCTCCAACTGTTAACCAATCAATTAATCTATCATCTTGAAATATATAACTTATACTTTCATTATCTATAGTTTGAAAATTTTTCGTATCATTTTCCATAACTCCGCTTATAATATTTAACAACGTACTTTTACCACATCCTGATTTACCAACAATACAATTTATCTGATTTTTATAAAAATCTATATGAAAATTTTCAAATACAGTTTTATTATTTAATTTCTTATTTATATTTTTTATACATATTATATTTTCTACCTTCTCCATATAAAAACTCTCCTCAACATTATTTTTTCCATAAGATTTAATAAAGATGAAATAATAACTATAATTATTATCCATGCAAAGATTGCCGTAGTATTAAAGTTTACTTTTTCACTTTGAATCATAGCTCCAATTCCATATAAAGGTTGTCCATAAACTTCTCCTGCAATTACTATTTTAAAACCTAGAGATATGGTGGAAGATAAAATTGAAATTAAAGAAAATTTAATGGATGGTAAATATATATTTAAAATTTTATCTTTTCTTGATATTTTATATAAGTCTGCCATTTCTAAAATATTTTTATCTATATTTTTCATAGAGCCTAAAATGGCATCATATAAAACTGGAAATATCATAATAAATACGACTATATAAGGTGCACTTTCTTTGCTAAACCATATTAAGGTTAAAACTATTAAAACCATATTGGGAATTGAACGAGCTAGAGATGTCAGTGGAGTTAAAAAATTTTTAAATATATTTAAACTATTTGAAATTATACCAAGTACAAAGGCTGATATTAAAGCCATGATAAAACTTAAAATACATCTTGTTATTGTTGAGATAACATCTAATACAAATCTGCTATCTGTAATAATTTCCTTTATACTTATAAAAACCTCTCCTAACGTTGGAAGGTAAATATTATTATTTATTTTTAAGGCTATTATTTCCCATAAAAATAACAGGATAACACATGATAGTGCTACCTGTATTTTATTTTTATCAGAAAATATTTTTTTATTTGTAGTAAATTGACTCATCTATAACTGTTCCCCCTACAGCTTCTTTATTATAATTGTATAGTATATTAAATAATTCTTTGTAATTATTTTTAAATTCATCCACTATTATAAATTTCAGATTACATCTTTTTATAGCTTTTGATAAAACTTGTGGTTTTATTGGTATGCTTAACTCTTCTCCATAGGCTCCGGCTTGAAGAGGATTTTTATTTACAAAATCTATACTTGATTTTACTTTTGATAAAAATTCATTTACATACTCTTTATTATCTTTAGCAAAATCTTTTTTTACTATTATGCTAAACTGAGAATATCCTTCTTTTATATTAAAAGCTTTTTCGTAAGCTTCATTTGTAGATGTTAAAATTTTAAGTCCACTATGTTTGTACAATAACGTGGTAAGTGATGTTTCTGGAACTATGCCAGTTCTAATATTTCCTAGTGCCAATGTTGTAACAATTTCTGGAGCACTGCTTACATATTTAAAGTTTACTTTTGAGTCATCTATATTATTTTTATTTAATATAGATTTTGATATTATATCTATCATTGAGTTTTCTTCTATTATAGCGACATCTTTGTTAATCAAAGTAGAGTTAAATCCTGTAATAGTTGGATCTGATGTAACTAAATAATATGAACCTTCACCTATACTTGCACATATTTGATAATTTGAGTTTTTATTATAAACCTTGGTTGCCATATCTGTTGGCACTATGGCTATATCATATTTTTCATTATCTAAAGATTTTTCTAATTTTTCTTTTTTATTTTCTATATTGTATGTAGTATTATACCCCTTTTTTATTTCATTCTCTTCTTTTATAAGTTTGCTTATGGAAATTCCATCTAAACTATTTCCACTTATTATCTTTACTTCTTTTGATGTTAAATTGCATCCTACTGCACTTACTCCTAAAATTATAGTGAGTATTAATGTTAAGATTTTTTTCAAAGTATCACTCCTAAAATAAATTAAGCCTTATTTTCATATTACTATAGTTAATAGTTTTATTCAATAAGACTTATATTACTCGCCATACTCTTCTATTTTTTATTCAATTCCTTTATCTATTTATCATCAACAAATATAGGATTATCAAACTTATCTTTAGTAACTTTTTATTATCACCTCAAAATAATCGGCGTACATGGTGCTAATATATTGGAATTCCAAATTTATAAGTAAAAAGCTAGCACCACATACATATTAATTTATATTTAAGATATCTGCCTTATATGACTAATTATATTTATATTTCTTCTTTCTTTAAAATTCCAAAATCTATATTTTCTATATTTTTTTCTTTTATCTTTCCTTTATACAAATTTTTATTATTTTCCTTATTTATTACATAAATATAATAATTCATATCTGCATCAAAACTTCCATCATAGCTTGACTCACTCATAATAATAAATATTTTATTTTTATCTTCTCTCATGTCTACTATATTTTTATTTTTATCTTCTCTACATGTTACATTTATTTCATTAATCTTTTTAACATTATATGTATTTAAATTCACAGTTATAATTTGTAATTTTTCACTTTCATCATCAAATTCACTACTAAGTAGTACTTCATTATCATCTACATAATAATTAGTAATTTCCTTGTTACCTATTTTCAAGTTTGTAACATTAACATCCTTAGTAATAACATTAAAAGCAAATAAACAAGTTTCCATCTCACCATTTTTTTTATTTTTCATGTTAACTAGAAAATAACATACATTCCCTCTAACAAATCCATTTTCATTTGAAACATTCATTTCACTTGCTTCATAAGATTTACTTATAATACATTTAGATTTTTGTGTTGATAAATTTATTTTATATAGATTTAAATATGTTTGTTTATATATATCGTCATTTCCTAGAGAGTTTTCATTATATAATGAAGATATAATTGCTAAATAAATATTGTCATTGTTTCTAACTGGTAAAACTTTATAAGCACTATCTAAATTTATACCTTCTTCTATTTCTATTTTATATTCTTTTATCTTCTTTGTTTTTTTATTTTTTAGATTTATATATACCATCATATTATTTGAATCATAAGATGAATAGTCACTTCCCATTGAAATACTTGCTATTTCGTCATTATTTTCACAAATATCACTAAAACTATTGATATATTGAAATATGTCCCTATTTTCTATATTCTTTTTAGACACACTAAATCCTCTACACCCTGCTTTAACATATTTTTTAACTTCTTCTTTATTTTCAGCTTTTACCGTTGTCTTTGTTTCTTCTTTTATAGTTGGTTTTACTGTTTCTTGATTCAATGGTTCATCTGAATTTACATCAGTAGAACTTGTACTCTCATTTTGCGTTTCTGATAATAAATTCGTATTTGCATTTTGAGAACTCAATTCGGCATCTTTTAGCGATTGTGCCTTAGCTACAGTCGCACCTAGTTCCACAACAGGAGATGAGCTTAAAGCTACAGCAAGACCTAGAGATATTATCGTTTTCATGTAGATAACTCCTCCTATAACTCTAATAAATCTTTATTTATCAAAAAACAAATAAAGTTTTTAAGGGGTTGAATAGTGAATTTTGTAAATTATATATTTGTTATAATTGTCATCTTTCCAACTACTACTAAACTACTATCCCAATTT
>USRS01000093.1 GCA_900557165.1 uncultured Clostridium sp. | reverse complement strand
TTAATTTTATATTTATAAATAAATAATTAAAAATAAAATAAAAAAATAATAAATATAACATTTGGGTATTCAACTAGTAAAAAAAGAGATAGAGCTATAGAATTTATAAAGAAACAGCCAACTTTCCATACAGAGGGTCAAGGTAAAAATCAGATTTATACAGCACAATTTGATGTTAATGATATAGAGAATCTATATACAATGCTTGATTTAACAAGTGGATGGAAAAGTCAGAAGATAGAGATAGAGGGAAAAGTAATAAAATCAACTGAATTAAGAAATACACTTTGGTGCTTTAGAAAAAAATGTGAATTAGGAGAATCAAGAGATTATTGTAAAGAAGGAACATGTGGAAATAAAAAAAATCCATTTGATTGTAAAATGATATATTTTGATATATATAGTTATACTCAGTATGGATATATAAATACTGATACAGGAGAATGGATTTTTAATAGTGATGAAATAGATAACTATAAGAATGAAATTATTGAAAGGCTAAATTACTGTCCACTTTTTAATGAAAAAAAGGTTGAAACAGTGTTTAATAAAATTCAAAAAACTATTAATCCTAAAGATGAAGAACAATGGGCATACATATCTAATAATTATGATTATTGGTATTATAATAAATCATATTGGATAAATAGTTTTGGAAATAGGAATTTTCCTGGTATTTCATCTATGATAGGTATAAAAAAACTAGATAGAAAAGAAATAAATAGAATAATAGAAAATGCAAAAGCATATGAAAATTATTCTAGTCTATCTCGTTATCAAACTAAGAAAGAAAAATCAGGTTGTTTTATAGCGACAGCGGTTTATCAAGATTATGACGCACCAGAAGTTAAAGTATTACGTAAATTTAGGGATAAGAAATTAAATAGATGTTTATTAGGGAGAGTATTTATAAAAGTATACTACTTTATAAGTCCAATGATTGCAAATTTGTTAAGTAATCATAAAATAATTAGTAAATTTATCAAATATGTGCTTGATAAGACTGTTAAAAATATTAAGATGTAATCGCTATATGTTTTACAAAGTAAGAGGGTCTGCTAATGAAAATAAGAGCTGAATTTATAGAAGATTTAACTAACTATAGAAAAGATTTAGTTTTAGTAAAAATGGATATATTATAGTATGTAAAGGTATATGAAGTAGAAATAATGATAATTTTATTACAGTAGTTTTTGACCAATCAGAAGAGTTAGATATTTTATAGATATATTGAAGCTAGTAATTATACTAGCTTTTATTTTGTCCAAAATCCATGTATAATCAACATATAAACTATATTGGGAGAGATAAATATGTTTACAGAAGAATCATTTGAAAACGTAGTAATAGAATACCTAAAAGAACTAAACTACGATTACATACATGGAAGTAACCTAACTAGGGACAACAAAGAAGTACTTCTACTAGAAAACTTAAAAACAAACCTTATTAACATAAATAAAGAAATACCAGAAAGTTCAATAGACTATGCAATAAAGAAAATCCAAAACTTTGAAACAAACGACGTATTTACAAACAACAAACTATTCCACAAATACCTTACAGAAGGAATAGAAATCACCGACTTCATAAATGGAAAAACAGCATATCACACAATAAAACTAATAGACTTTGACAATATCAAAAACAACGAATTTCTAGTAGTCAACCAACTAGAAATAGTAGAAGACGATATTAATAAAATCCCAGACATAATCGTCTATGTAAATGGTATACCACTTGTTTGTATGGAACTAAAAAGTACATCTCGTGAAGAAGTAAGCATAGAAGATGAAGTAATTGATACCTTAGGAGTTGATTACAAAAACTTAGACACACTTCTTTATGGAATGTTTGACAAAGAAAGATTTCTTGATATTATAAAAAACTTCATTTTATTTATTCCAAAAGGAAAAATACTAGCCCAATATCACCAATACTATGGAATGAAAAAAGCAATTAACTCAGTAATTAATGCAGTAGACAATGATGGTAGAGCAGGGGTAGTGTGGCATACTCAGGGAAGTGGAAAGAGTTTTTCCATGACTTTTTTAGCAGGAAATCTTATAAAAAACAAAAGGTTGGAAAGTCCAACAATTCTTGTTATAACAGATAGAAATGATTTAGATGATCAGTTATTTTCAACTTTTTGTTCAGCAAGTGAATTTTTAAGACAAGAGCCTATCAAATGTGACTCTAGAGCAGATGTAAAAGAAATTTTAGAAGGAAGAAAAACTGGAGGAGTTGTATTTTCTACTATACAAAAATTTGAAGAAGAAACAGGACTTCTTAGCAACAGAAAAAATATCATAGTAATGGTAGATGAAGCTCACCGTACTCAATATAACTTAGATGGTAAGCTTGATATAAATACTGGTGAGATAAAATATGGCTATGCAAAATATCTAAGAGAAGCATTACCAAATGCCACATATATAGCTTTTACAGGAACTCCTATAGATAATACAGACAAATCTACTTATGGTGTATTTGGTGATTTAATAGATGTATATGATATGACACAAGCTGTGGAAGATGGAGCAACTGTGAAGATTTATTATGAATCAAGGTTAGCTAAGGTAAAACTAGACCAAAGTACTATGAATTTAATAGATAAAGAATACTTCAATATGCAAGTTAAAGAAGATGTGGAAAGTTATACTGTGGAGCAAAGTCAAAAACAAATGTCTAGAATGGAGAAAATTATTTGTGATGAAGATAGAATTAGACAAGTTGTAAAAGATATTATATCTCATTATGAAGAAAGAAAAACTCAAGTAGCTGGTAAGGCTATGATAGTGGCTTATTCTAGAACATCAGCTTATTTAATGTATCAAGAAATTATAAAACAAAGACCAGATTATAAAAATAAGGTTAAGATGGTCATGACTACTAACAATGGTGATGACAAAGATATGGCTAAGCTTATTGGAACTAAGAAAGACCAAAAGAAAATGGAAGAAGAGTTTAGAGATTTAGATAGTGAATTTAAAATTGTTATAGTAGTTGATATGTGGCTGACAGGATTTGATGTGCCTGCTCTTGATACTATGTATATAGACAAGCCTATGAAAGCACACAATTTAATGCAGGCAATAGCTCGTGTTAATAGAGTATTCCCAGGAAAAAGTGGAGGTCTTGTAGTTGATTATATAGGACTTAAGAGGGAGTTGTTTGATGCTTTAAAAACTTATTCTACTCGTGACCAAGATAAGATACAAGAAAATGAGGAAGCTAAAAGAATAGCTTTAGATATATTAGAAATTCTTAGAAATGAGTTTCATAGTTTTGATTATGAAGGTTTCTTTGGAGATAGTGATAAAGTTAGATACGAATTAATTAGAGATGGTGCTGAGTTTGTCCAATTTATGGAACACAGGAAAAATCTATTTATGGAGCAAACTAAGAAGTTAAAAGATGTATATAAAATATGTACTTCTCTACTTAGCAAAAGAGAAAAGGAAGAGGTATCTTTCTTTATGGCTATTAGATCATTTATAATGAAAACTACTAAAAAAGGTATTACAGATTTAAAAGAGATTAATGAAAGAATTTCTAAAATGTTGGAAGATGCCATACTAGGTGATGAGGTTTTAGTTTTAACTAAAGCAGGAAGTAGTGAAACCTTTGACTTATTGAACCAAGAAAATATGCTTAAAATAAAGCTAATGCCACAAAAAAACATAGCTGCAAATATATTAATGAGAGCTATGAAGGATAAAGTTGAGCAAATTAAAAAGAAAAATATAATTGTAAGTAGAGCTTTTAGTGAAAAACTTCAACAAATAATAGACAGATATAATAATCGTCAGGATGAAAAAGATGTATATGAAGTGTTGGAGGCTTTAGTTAAGTTTAAGGAGGAATTATTCAAAGCTATTGAAAGTGGAGATGCTATGGATTTAACTTATGAAGAAAAGGCATTTTTTGATGTACTTACAGCAGATACAGAAGTTTTATCTATGATGGATGATGATATTCTTATAAAAATAGCTAAAGATTTGACTAAAACAGTAAAAGAAAATATGTGTCCTGCTTGGCACGAAAGAAAGCAGGCTCAAGCAAAAATGAGACTTAAGATTAAGAAGTTACTAAAAAAATATGATTATCCACCAAACAAAAGTGATAAGGCTATTGAAGACGTAATGGAGCAAGTTACCCTTCAATGTGTGGCTGGATTGTAGACAAACTTATTATATAAATAAAATTCTAAAATGCTCCAATGTAGTATGCTAGAATACAGAATAAATGAATTTTCTAAAGATATTAAAAATAAATATAAGGTTGTAAATATAGAAGATATGAAGGAATATAGTAAAGATTTATTTTCAAATATATTTTAATTTGATACTCTATCGATAATGATATTGATAGAGTATTTTTTTATAAATAATGGTATAATAAGGTATATTATTACAAAAATATTTTATTTTAAGGGGGATTTTATAATGTATGGAGTATCGATATTGGTCATATTATATATTATTTTAATTGTATCTATTTTAGGCCTAGGTATATACACGTTTTTGTTAGCAATAAAGGCATTAAAAATTTATATAAAAAACAATTCGTAAACTAAGAGGTCAATAAGTTGAGTAATGAGAAAAAAGCATTAACTTTATTTGAGAATCAACAGAAAATCAAAGAAAATAGATGGATTATATGGTTGGTATTTTTACTTACAACAAGTTATCTAGCATTTATACTTATAGTTTAAGTATAAAGTTGCAAAAAATATTCATGCCAAAAAAATTTAATTGTAAATAGATAAGATAGAATTGTATAATGTTATTTTTATAGGAGGGCTTTAAAATCCTCCTACAAATTAGAATTTTGAAGTCACAACTATATCCTAAAAATAGATAAGTATTATACTTTCTTACGTGTTAAGAAAATTCCAACCATTGCCCCTATAAAGATAATAGGTGATAATCTTACAAAGAGCCATTCAAATATGTGAAAACCTACTCCCAAAACTGCAGTTTCAGGATCGTTATAATTCCATCCTAAGTAAGGACTATTTAACACTATTAATACCACAGAAATTATTACTATGATTGCACACAATGAAATAAGTAACCAATGAAGGATTTTTCTTCTCATGGTCTTTCTTTGTGCCAGTTGCAAGTTTATAATCTCCAGCTTTTCAGAAATTACCTTTAAATCATCAGCTTTACATTCAACAACAGTTTCACCCAACAAAGTGCTTACAGGTGTTTCAAGGACTTCTGATAAGGAAATTAACATATTAGAATCAGGAACTGACAAACCTTTCTCCCATTTAGAAATTGTTTGTCTCACTACATTTAGCTTGATAGCAAGTTCTTCCTGCGAAAGACCTTTTGATTTTCTGATTATTTTAATATTTTCGTTTAACACTGTGAATAACCTCCTTTTTTGCTTGTTACCACTATTGTAGGATGAACTGCCCGTTGCCACAAGCAATACATATTAACATTGAAGATTTATAGTAATTATAGGATATTTGGTATATTAGCCATATGAAGTATAGATCCCATATAATAGCTTAAAGGAAGTAAGTTTTATAAAAAAATGTTCAAATTTATATGAAATAGAAGTAGAATATATAAGGGAGAAAATTAGATAATGTGTTTATCAAATATATTTTAGTTAGTAGATTAAAAACATAATCAATAGGGGGGAATATTATGAGGTGTAAAAATTGTGGGAATGAAAATAATGAAAATGCAAAATACTGTAATAAATGTGGTGAAAAATTAGTATTTGAAACTTATAACAAAGAAAGGGATAATAAAAAATTAATAATTGTACCGGCAGTTATAATTTTACTTTTGATAGTTGTAATATTAGTAGTTATTGTATTAAAAAATCAAAATCTACATGTTACTATAAATAATTCAGATATAAACAATATAAAGCAAGAAACAAGTAGTAGTAATGAATCTAATAAATCTAATGAATATAATATTGAAAACAAGGAAAGTCATCCTAGTGCAAATGATACTCATACTACTGAAGAAAATAATGTTAAATTGAGAAAGATAAATGTAATAGATCAGGATTCAACTTCAATCTTAAGTGATTCCTTTAAAAAAGATTATGGACCACATCAAGTTTTAGATGGTGATAAATCTAGTGTATGGGCAGAAGGTGTTGATGGTCCGGGATATGGAGAAAATATAACACTTTATTTTGATTCTGTTCATACTATAAAGGAGTTAAAAATAGTGAATGGCTTAATCAATTCTTATGATGGTTATTATAAAAACAATAGAGTTGCTTCTATTAAGATAAGCTTTTCTGATGGAAGTAGCCAAATTGCTCATTTAAGTGATGATAACACTGGTTATCAGACAATTGACCTTAGCCGTAGTGTAGACACAGATTATATTACTCTTACCATAGATTCAGTATATAGTGGTTATAAATACGACGACACCTGCATAGCTGAAGTTGTGGTACTAGGATATTAATAACTTAGAGATAGTTCTTTTAGTTTGTTGACTAAATTTTATATATTAAAATAAATATTAAAATGTTATAATATCAATATAAAAATACTTTTATAGGAGGAAGTATGGCTATATATTTAAATACCAATATACCGTTGGAAAATTATAAAGAACTATGTAGAAAAAAATACATGGTAGATAAATCATTAATAATTGAAAAATTAAATGACCTTATAGGTATTTCAGATAAATATATATGTATAACAAGACCAAGAAGATTTGGAAAAACTAGTATAATAGATATGTTAGGTGCTTATTATACTAAAACTGTAGATAGCAAAGATTTATTTGATAAATTAAATATAAGTACTACTGATGACTATTTAAAGCATCTTAATAAGTATAATGTAATAAGCATTTCATTTAATAAAATATCAGATAAGGGAAATACATTTTTTGAATATATGAATATGATAAAAACATCATTAATAAATGATATAGTTGAAAAGTATCCTCATATAAATCCCAATAAGTATTTTACAATAAGCGATATGTTAAATGATACTAATGAAAAATTTATCTTTATTATGGATGAATGGGACTATATATTTAATAACAACTTATTTATAGACCATCAAAATGAGTTTTTGGAATTTTTAAGAAATTTATTAAAAGATAAATCATATGTAGCCTTAGCTTATATGACAGGAGTACTTCCTATAAAGAAACACTCTAGCACATCTGCATTAAATATGTTTGATGAATATACCATGTTAAATGATATGCTTTATGGTGAATTTTTTGGATTTACAGAAAAAGAAGTAAAGAAAATTTGTGAGTTACAAAATAAAATCTCTTTTGAAGAAATTAGTGCTTGGTATAATGGATATACAAATGAAGAAGGAGATAAAATATATAATCCACGTTCAGTAGTAAAAGCATTACAAAATGGAAAATGTATAAGTTATTGGACAAATACAGGTGCTATGGATGAAGTATTACAGTATCTAAAATATAATACTTTAGATGTTAGAGATGATGTTATAGAAATGGTATCAGGCGAAGTGATAGATATTTTTATAGATGAGGAATATAGAGCGGGACAAGGTACACCTAAGACTAAAAAAGAAATTTATTCAGCAATGATAATATTAGGATTTTTATCTTATCATGATGGATATTTAAAAATTCCAAATAAAGAACTTATGAGAGAATTTGAAAAATCCCTTAGAGATGAATCTTTTGGATATGTTTCTGAAATAATAAATAACTCTAGAAATGTGTTGAGAGCAACTTTAAATGAAGATAGTGATACTCTAGTTAAATTATTACATGATATTCATAATTCAGAAATTCCAATTTTACAGTATAATGATGAAAATAGTTTATCTTGTGTTGTAACTTTAGCATATTTAAGTGCTAGAGATACTTATAGAGTTGAAAGAGAAGAAAAAACAGGAAAAGGATATGCAGACTTTACATTCCATCCACGAAGAAAAAATGATACTGCTTTTATAGTGGAGCTTAAAAAAGATGAAAGTCCAGAGGTGGCAATAAATCAAATAAAAGAAAAAGAGTATGTTCAAAAATTTGTAAATGAAAATAGCAATATATTAGCAGTAGCAATATGCTATGATTCAAAGAAGAAGGAACATCATTGTAAGATAGAGAAATTGAAATAAATATAGATAGATCATAATACTAAACCGTGATTATATAATTATAGACTGAAGCTAGTAGATAATAAAATCTACTAGCTTTTGTTTTATATAAGACAAAAGCTGCAATTATTGTAATGGAAATTTAATTCACAAGTTATAACAGTTTTAATTTTATTATATATAATAAAATTAAAACTGTTATAATAAAATTATAGTAGATATCTAGATTTATGTTAATAATAATAAAATAATCTGGAGGAAAGATTGATGAGTAAAAGAGAATTTTATAATTTAGAAGATGAAATAACTGCTAAAGTTAAAGATGCACTTAAAGCAATAGATATGGTAAATATAAAACGAGATTTTAACTATAAAGCAGAAGATACAATAAATCAATTTAAATCAAAGTTTACTGATTATGCTCACTTGGATAGAAAAACTAAAAATAATGTATCAATGTATATAAATAGAAAACCACCAGGCAGAATATCGGGAATAGTTTGTATAGTACTTGGGAGTGTTGGTATTTCGCTTTATGGTTTATCACTCTTATCATTTACTGTA
>USRS01000092.1 GCA_900557165.1 uncultured Clostridium sp. | reverse complement strand
TGGTGTTTGTAGACAAGTAATGATGGAGTTTTGTAATCCAAAAGAATTTAAAATATATTTAGCGAAAGACAGAAATAATTTTTCTGATTATATAGAATACACATTAGAAGAATTATTGCCACTGGGATTTGGTCCATCAAATTTAGAATAGCAAAAAATAGCTAAGAGTTTCTTAGCTATTTTTTTGTTCAAAAATATAAATATAAAGATTTATCATGAATATATTAAAGTAAATTTCCATATAAATTATATAAGTTATAATGGTAATTAACGAGGGGGATAAATATGATATATTACAATAAATCTATTAAAGAAACTTTAAAATATTTAAAGGCAGATGAAAATAATGGTCTAAATAATGAAGAGATTGAAGTGAGAAGAAAAAAATATGGCTACAATGAGTTTACCATTAAAGAGGACAAGTTTATAGTAGAAAAAATATTTGAAAGTGTAATGGAACCTATGATATTGATTTTGTTGGCAGCAGCAGTAGTAAGTGCTTTTGCAGGAGAAGTTCACGATGCTTTTGGAATTTTAGGGGCCATATTATTAGGACTTTCCATAGGAATTATTACAGAAAGTAAATCAAAAAAGGCTGCTCAAGCTTTATCAAAGTTAACGGAAAATATAGAGGTTAAAGTACTTAGAAATGGAAAAGTTGATTTAATTGAAAAGAAAAATTTAGTACCTGGAGATATTGTATATATGGAAAGTGGAGACTTAATACCAGCAGATGGAAGACTTATAGAAAGTATGAATTTAAAAATTAGAGAAGATATGCTTACGGGTGAGTCAAATGATGTTTTAAAAAAAGCTGAAGCAATAATAGAAAAGGAAGTTTTATATGGGAAAACTGAAATAATAGAACAAGATGTTATACCATCAAAACAAATTAACATGGCCTTTGGAGGAACATTTGTAGCTTATGGTAGGGGAAAAATGGTCATAACTAATATTGGAGATAAAACAGAAATGGGCAAGATTGCACAAAATTTAGGAGAAGTAGATATATCAACTCCTTTGCAAATAAAATTGGGTAAATTAGGTGCCCAAATTGCCATATTATCAGGAGTTGTATCATTTTTATTATGTTTATTTATGACAATTAGAATGACTAAATATGGTGTAATAATTGTAGATACATCAGGATTAATTCCATTTTTACAATCTTTATCACCTGCTAAAAATGCTTATATGGTTTGTATTGCTTTAATTGTGGCTACTGTTCCAGAAGGATTGCCAACTATGGTAAATATAACTTTAGCAATAACAATGCAGAAAATGGCTAAAATAAATGCTTTAGTAACTAAAAAAGAAGCATGTGAAACAATTGGCTGTGTATCTGTAATTTGTTCTGATAAAACAGGAACATTAACTCAAAATAAAATGAAAGTTTCTGTTGCTTATGTGGATGGTAATTATATAGACCATGATAAATATAATAGCAATAGTTACTTTGAAGAAAACTGTTTAGCAAATTCTACATCTCATATAGAAAAAGAAGAAAAAACATATAAATATATAGGAAGTGCCACAGAATGTGCATTATTACTTTATCATCATAACAAAAATTATATTGATTTTAGAAAAAATACAAAACTTATATCTCAAATACCCTTTAGTTCAGAGAATAAAAGAATGTCTTCTTTAATTGAAAAAGACAATAGTAACATACTTTTAATAAAGGGAGCACCAGAATTATTATTAGAAAGATGTGTATATATACAAAAAGGAAAAGAAATAAAACTTATGAACGAATCAGTAAAGAAAGAAATTTTATGTGAAATAGAAAAATTACAGATTAAAGCTATGAGAACATTAGGTTTTGCCTATAAAAAAATAGATAATATTATGGATGAAGTGGCACTTACAGCTCAAGAAAATTTGGATATAAATAATGATTTAGAAAAATACGATAAATGCAATGATTTAATTTTTAGTGGATTTGTAGGTATTGTAGATCCTTTAAGAGAAGGTGTAAAAGAATCTATTCAAATAGCTTATGAAGCTGGAGTAAAAGTGAAAATGCTAACGGGAGACAATATAAATACAGCCAAAGCCATAGGAGAAGAACTTGGATTATTAAAAGAAAATAAAAAAGCAGTAGAAGCTACTTATATAGATATTTTGTCTGATGAAGAACTTAGAGAAGAAATAAATGATATATCCATAGTTGCTCGTTCAAAACCAGAAACAAAGATGAGAATAGTACAAGCTCTACAATCAAATTCAGAAGTTGTTGCAGTAACTGGTGATGGAATTAACGATGCTCCGGCACTTAGTAAAGCAGATGTGGGAATATCTATGGGAATTTCGGGAACAGAAGTATCAAAAAATGCATCAGATATTATTTTAACTGATGATAGTTTTAATACAATAGTAGATGGTATAAAGTGGGGTAGAGGCATTTATGAAAATTTCCAAAGATTTATTCAATTTCAGCTAACTATAAATATTGTGGCCTTTGTTATAGCCGTAATGTCTCAAATAATGAATAGAGAAATGCCTTTTACAACAATTCAACTTTTGTTTATCAATATTATAATGGATGGTCCTCCTGCATTAGCTCTTGGGCTTGAACCAGTTAGAGATTATGTACTTAAAAGAAAACCAATAAAAAGAACGGCAGGTATAATAGCTAGAAGTATGGCAGTAAATATAACTATAAATGCTTTTCTTATAATTAGTATAATAAGCTTGCAAGAATTCTATAATATATTACAAGCTACACCACAAGAAAAAAGTACAGTTGTATTTTGTTTATTTGCTTTTACAGCTTTATTCAATGCTTTTAATTGTAGAGAATTTGGATTAAATAGTATTATTACAAATTTCTTTAAAAATAAACTAGCTTTGGAAGTAATTTTAATTACAGCTATAGTGCAAATACTACTTACACAAATTTTTAGGTCATTTTTCAATTCAGTGGCATTAGGAATAGATATGTGGATAAAAATATTGCTTTTATCTTCTATGGTTCTTGTGTTAAATGAAATAGTTAAATTTATTTTGAGAATGGTGAGAAAAATAATATAAATAAGTTATAAATATCTTAAATTATATGTTATAATAAAAATAATTCTGGATAATTTATCTGGGACTTGTTCGAGATCCTCCAAGTATAAAAAACTAGGGTAGCTTAATTAGTGGCAGTATTTAAGTTAATCCTTAGATACGGCTTTTTTATTGCAAAAAAGCATGTAGGATCTCCTTTAGAAAGATTGAGAGGAGATAAAAAATGGAAAAAAGAAAAGTAATTATTGATTGTGATCCAGGAATAGATGATTCACTGGCTATACTTTTAGCTTTAGCATCAGATGAACTTGAAGTACTTGGACTTACAATTACAAGTGGGAATGTACCTGCTGTATTGGGAGCAAAAAATGCTCTAAAAACACTTCAAATAGCCTCAAGGCTAGACATACCAGTATATGTGGGAGAAAAACTTCCACTAAAAAGAGAACTTGTAACAGCACAGGATACTCATGGCGAAGATGGTATTGGTGAAAACTTCTATGATGATGTAGAAGGTGAAATTTTAGAAGATGGAGTGGGTTTTATAATTGATACTTTAAAAAATAATAAAGATGTATCTATTATAGCTTTAGGACCGCTTACAAACATTGCAAAGGCTTTAATGAAAGACAAAGAAGCTTTTAATAATCTAGATGAGTTTGTATCGATGGGAGGAGCCTTTAGAATTCACGGAAATTGTTCACCTGTGGCAGAATTTAACTACTGGGTTGATCCTCATTCAGCTGATTATACTTACAAGAACTTACCTAAAAAAATTCATATGGTAGGATTAGATGTAACTAGAAAAATAGTTTTAACACCAAACATTATTGAGTTTATCAATAGACTTGATAAGGAAAAATCAAAATTTATAACGGAAATAACGAGATTTTATATAGATTTCCATTGGGAACAAGAAGGCATCATAGGATGTGTTATTAATGACCCTCTAGCTGTTGCTTATTTCATTGACAGAAATTTATGTAAAGGCTTTGATTCTTATGTGGAAGTTGTCCATGATGGAGTTGCCATGGGACAGAGTATAGTTGATTCATTTAACTTCTATAAAAATGAAGCAAATGCTCATGTTTTAACTGAAACAGATGAAAAAGCTTTTATGAAAATGTTCTTAAAGAGAATATTTAAAGGATATGAAAAAGAGATAGATGCAATTGAGGGGGTAATATAAAATGAATAAAAGTATGAATATAAGAAACTTAACTTTAGTGGCGATGGGAATTTCTTTAAATGTAATAGGTGCTTTAATTGCCTTAACTTTAAGACTTCCTATTTATTTAGATTCCATAGGGACTATACTTATAGCCTGTTTACTAGGATCTAAATATGCAGTGATGACAGGAGTATGTGGTTCACTAGTAAGTGGATTTACTTTTGATCCTTATTCTATTTATTTTGCACCAGTACAACTAAGTACAGGTCTTCTTGCAGGACTAATGTATAATAAAGGATTTTTAAAAGGTAAAAAAACACCACTGGGAGTATTTGTATTCTCACTTCCAACTAGTATTATTAGTGCATGTATAGCAGCATTTCTATTTGGAGGTGTGACATCTTCAGGATCTTCTTATATAGTACAAATTTTAAGTCATTTTAATGTACCAATGGTAGTAAGTGTTTTTGTAACACAAGTATGCACTGATTATGCAGATAAATTTTTAGCAGTATCATTAGTAGCTTTAGGAGTGGCAGTTTTACCAAAAAGCTATAAATTATCAATTCAACAAAGGATAAATTAAAAATGGACAGATATAGTGAAGTAACAAATAAAAATCAAAGGGAAATAGTACTTCTTAAAGCGTTTCCTTGTAAGTGGGGAAAATGTAGCTTTTGTGATTATATACTAGATAATTCCAATGATGAAGAAGAAATAAATAAATTAAATTTTGAAGTATTAGAAAATATTACAGGAAAATATAAAGTACTGGAAGTAATAAATTCAGGAAGTTGTTTTGAAATTCCAAAAGCTACTTTATTAAAAATAAAAGAAATAGTAAAGGAAAAGAAAATAGAAAAACTTTTCTTTGAAAGTCACTGGATTTATAAAAAGAAAATTCAGCAAATGAGAGATTTCTTTGATATACCTATAACTTTTAAAATAGGTGTGGAAACTTTTGACTATGACTTTAGAAATAATTTTTTAAATAAAAATGCTAAGTTTGAAACAGTTGAAGAATTAAAGAAATATTTTGATTCACCTTGTATTATGGTAGGAATTAAAGGTCAAACAAGAGAAATGATTGATAGAGATATGGATATAGTTCTTAATAATTTTGACCATGCAACTATTAATGTATTTGTAAATAATTCTTCACAAGTTGAAAGAGATGAAGAACTTGTAAAATGGTTTGAAGAAAAATATAAGTTTTTAATAGATAATCCTAAAATTGAAGTGCTGTTTAATAATACAGACTTTGGTGTGGGAGATTAATGAAAGGGGAATTGTTGCATAAAGCGATAATTCCCTTAAATTATATAAAAATTATATATTTATTATAGATTGTTATAATTTTATTGATAATCTATAAAAGATGTATAAAATAATAATATGAGAAAAAGCTAAATCAAAAGATATGGGGGGAAAAGATTGAGTGATTTTTTAGTAATTGCATTTTTATTTTTTGTGGGAAGTATTGTGGGATGGTTAATAGAAATAGTTTTTAGAAGATTTTTCTCATCAGCGAATAAAGAGCATAGGTGGATTAATCCAGGATTTTTAATTGGGCCATACTTACCACTTTACGGATGTAGTTTATGTGTTTTATTTTTACTTGCTAGAATAAACATTACATTTATAAAAAATATTATTTTATCTAGAATAATTTTATTTACCATTATGGCTTTAATTGTAACATTTATTGAATATATAGCAGGAATTATTTTTATCAAAGGGATGAAAATAAAATTATGGGATTATACAAATGAATGGGGAAATATAGGTGGAATTATATGTCCTAAATTTTCATTTTTCTGGGCTATATTAAGTGCCATATATTATTTTTTGATTGATCCTCATATATTAAATTCTCTTTATTGGTTATCAAATCATTTGACATTTTCTTTTGTAATGGGCTTTTTCTATGGAGTATTTGTTATAGATGTGAGCTATTCTATGAACTTAATGATGCGCATAAGAAAATTTGCCCAGGATAACGAAATAATTATAAAGTACGAATTGCTTAAAGAAAATATTAGAAAAAGAAATGAAGAACTTTTTGGAAAGAAAAAATTTATATTTGCCATACATACAGGGAGAGAAGATTTCTTTAAACATTTAAAACATTATAAAGATGAAGAAGCTAAAAAAATTAAATTTCAATATGAAATAGGTATAAAAAAGAATTCTAAAGATATATAGAAAAGTGAGTATGAAAATTAATTTTCACACTCATTTTTCTTAAAGCACAGTAGTTTTTGGCATAGATAAGTACTTTTCTATAACTCTTACAGCATCTTCAAAACCATAGCAAACACCAGCATGGTATCCTTCTTTTCTTAAATCATCTATCCATAACTCTTGATTTTTACTAGTTTTACAATTTTTATCAGCTTTTAATTCTATATATAAACCAAAATACCCACCTCTAGCTACTGGAAGTACCAGATCTGGAACTCCAGCTTTAACGCCTTGTAACTTAAGATTTCTAGCTTCTATTTGATTTCTATATCCACCGTTTGGCACATGATGTAACATTCTAAGTTCAGGGTATTTTCCCATTTGGTATTTAGCCCAATTCATTAAGGATATTTGCTCATCTGCTTCTTTTTTCTTCATTATATTCACCCCAAAGATAAAATTTCACAATAATATTATATAATGCTATTATATAATATTACAAGTATTCAAAGGGCAAGACAAAAAAGTTACTACATTAAAAAATGTATTTTTTACAATAATTATCAGAATTTATAGAAAAATGAATTGATAAATAATATACTTATTCTATATGCACTTTATATAAAATAAACAAGTACAATAAATTAGGGGGAAGTAAAAATGAGTACTAAAAAATTAGGATTTGGACTTATGAGATTGCCATTATTAAATGAAAATGATGAAGCAAGTGTAGATATTAATAAAACAAAAGAAATGGTAGATTTATTTTTAGAGAAAGGATTTACATATTTTGATACTGCTTGGATGTATTGCGGATTTAATAGTGAAAATATAGCAAAAGAAGTTTTAGTAGATAGATATCCAAGAAATAGTTTTACATTGGCAACTAAACTTCATTCAGGATTTATAAAAACTAAAGAAGATAGAGATAAAATATTTAACAAGCAAAGAGAAAAAACAGGAGTTGAATATTTTGATTATTATTTACTTCATGATATAGGTATACATTCTTATGAAATTTTCACAAAATTAGATTGTTTTAACTGGTTAAAAGAAAAGAAAGAAAAAGGATTTGTAAAAAATATTGGTTTTTCATTCCATGATAATGCAGATTTTTTAGATAAAGTCTTAAGTGAACATCCAGAAATAGAATTTGTACAGCTGCAATTAAATTATCTTGATTGGAATAGTGAAGGTGTACAATCTAGAAAATGTTATGAAGTAGCGAAAAAGCATAATAAACCAGTAATAGTAATGGAACCTGTAAAAGGTGGAACTTTAGCAAAGGTACCACAAAAAGTAGAAGAAGTTTTTAAGTCATATGATCCTCATATGTCTGTACCATCATGGGCAATACGTTTTGCAGCAAGTTTAGATAATGTGATGATGGTACTAAGTGGTATGAGTGATATGAATCAAGTTTTAGATAATACGAGTTATATGTCAGATTTTAAACCTCTTGATAAAAATGAGGAAAAATTAATTAGTCAAGTTGTAGATTTAATAAATAAAAATATTACTATTCCATGTACAGCATGTTCCTATTGTGTTGATGGATGTCCTATGAATATTGCTATACCTAAATATTTTTCACTATATAATGCTGATAAGCAAGAGATAAAGGAAAAAGGATGGACTCCACAAGGAGAGTACTATAAAAATCTTACAAAAACATTTGGCAAAGCCAGTGAATGTGTAGAGTGTGGTCAGTGTGAGGAAGTATGTCCTCAGCATTTACATATAATAGATAATTTAAAAGAAGTTGCCACTTATTTTGAAAAATAATACAAAATAATACTATAAATGATATAATAGGACACAAATATTATATATTTTTAGAAACTAATAGTGGAGAATAAAAAACTAACGAAATGAAAAGTTATACTATTGAAAATAACATAGTAAATAATTCAGTGAAAGATATGTATTAAGATAAAAAAGTAATTATTTCCTGGGAATAAAGGTTTATATTATATAAATGAAGAGAATTCGTGCATAATAGTGATAGATATTAGCTATGGTTTAAATAAATTTCATAAAGAAAAGTTAATTGGAGATAGTGGTGAAGTATATATAACTAAAAACAATCATGCAATTTATAGTGAATTATCACCTGGGAAATGTAATTTCGAAGTTAAAGTTATATATAATAGTTCAAATTAAATTACTATACTGATAGATGACAAAAAGTTACAAAATATTATTAAAAATATTGTAGATAGTAGTAAATTATAACATGATATGTATGAAATGTACCTAAAGAAGCACATATTGTCTATTTAGTTAAAGTAACACCATTAACGTTAAGAGATTATGTAAATTTTATAAATAATAAATGGATAAACTTATGAAAAGTTCATCCATTTTGTTTTTATTTAATTTTATATTTGAAGATTTTAATTTTAAGTTAGAATTACCTTTAGTATAATAATAAATAATTATTGAACAAGTAAGAGCTTGAGAAATAACAGTTGCAAATGCTGCTCCTTTAATTCCCATATTTAATATAAAGACAAATACATAATCTAAAATAACATTA
>USRS01000091.1 GCA_900557165.1 uncultured Clostridium sp. | reverse complement strand
TATTAAAAAAGAGTTAATATATATAATTTAAATTATAAATATTAACTCTTCATTATTATTTAACTTTTTCTTTTATTTTCAATTGATCTAAATATGAAACTGCATTAATAGCTGCTATTTGACCTTGACCTGCTGCTTTTATATAAGAATATGGTTTTCCAGCTATATCTCCACAAGCAAAGCAACCTCTTATATTAGTATTCATATTAATATCAACTTTTACATGGGCTCCCTCAACTTCTAAACCTGGAACTAGAGTTTTTGGTGAAGCACTATCTTTTATAACAAATACGCCATCCACATCTATTTCCTTTGTTTTAAAAGAAACTTGATTCACTAATATTTCTCCTTTTATCTCTACTGGTCTTTCATTAATAACTTCTATATTATTATCTAAATGATTACTTCTCATCAATCCTTCTCTCTTATACATTGGAATAAAATATGTTTTTGAAGCTATTTCATTTAAAAAGTTCGCTTCTTCTTCAGCTTCTTGGTTATATCCTATAATAGCCACTCTTTTATCTCTGTATAAAGGTGCATCACAGGTTGCACAGTATCCAACACCTCTACCTAAATATTCTTCTTCACCTTTAATTGGCTTACCATATTGAATTCCCGTAGCTAATATAACAGTCGTTGCTTCAAACATATTTTCTCCACTAATTAAAGCAAAATAATCACCCATGGCATAAATATTAGTTATTTTGTGATTAGTTATTTCTATACCCAAACTATCTACATGATTCTTAAATTTATCTTTTAATTCTTCTCCACTAATTTCATAAAATCCTAAATAATTATTTATTTCTGGAGCTTTTTGTAACTTGTTACTTAAGTTTTCATTTCCAAATAATATTATTTTTTTATTTCTTATCTTTGCATTTACTGCTGCTGATAGTCCTGCTGGGCCACTTCCCACTATCGCTATATCATATCTCATATTATCACCACAATCTCGCTCTTATAAATGAGCTTTTATTTTTGATTTTATTTGGTCTTTTGGTATAAAACCAACTATTCTTTCTACTTCTTTTCCATTTTTGAATATTATCATAGTTGAAATGGAAACTATTTTATATTCTTGAGTAATTTCTAAACTTCTATCTATATCTACTTTTGCAAAATATACTTTATCAGACATTTCTTTACTTAAAGATTGAAAAATAGGTATTAACATTTTACATGGTACACACCATGTTGCAAAAAAAATCTATAACTACTAATTTATCATCTGTTCTAACTTTATTGTAAAATTGAGAATTATTTAATATTTTCGCCATTTCGTCTCCTCCTAATATATCACTATATTATATTAACTTTTTTTAACAAAGGTTAATGTAATCATAAATAAATTCTTATATATCAAATTATACCTAATTACATTTTCTAAAACCTTAATTTAGTTCATATCTCTAGGTATAATTATATCAAATTTAGAACCTTCATTTTCTCTAGAGTAAGCATTTATCTTACAGTTCAGATTTATACTTATCATTTTTGCTATGGATAAACCTATCCCCGACCCATCAATATCTTCATTTCTCACTTTATCACTTCTGAAGAATCTATCAAATATATGATTTAAGTCACTTTCTTTAATTCCTATTCCGCTATCTTTTATGCTACAAATAATTTTATTATCTTTTTCTTCTAATGCTAATTTTATTTCATCATTCTTATTAGTATACTTGAAAGCATTGTCTATAAAAATTAATAATAATTGTCTCAATTTATTTTTATCACTTTTTATAATATTGTTTTTTAAGTTATTTTCATATATAAGAGTTTTACCTTGTATTGTTGCTATATCTAGATAATCTCTATAAATTTCTTCTACCAATTCATTTATATCTATTTCTTCAATATTTAATTTTATAATAGCATCTTCTTTTGAAAGAGATAATAAGTCTTTAATCATTTTTTTTAATCTTCTCGTCTCATTCATGGCATCAGCTATTGTTTCAACTTCATCACTTATAGTGTTATTAGGTGCAGTTAGTAAGCTTTGAAGCTTAGAAGATACTATGGTAATTGGTGTTCTTAATTCATGTGAAGCATCTTGAATAAATTTAGCTTGTAAGCTCCAAGCATTTTCTATGGGAAGTAGCGCTTTTCTAGTTAAGTATAAGGCTACAAAATAAGTTATTATTATGGAAAACACAATTCCTATACAAATAACAAAAAATAATTGTTTTAAGGAAGATAATTCTGAATCAATATTTCTTATTATTCTAATTTTTATATCATTTATTGTTACGGATAACTCTCGAAATGTATAATTTCCATTTTTATATGTGAAACATGCATTTGTTTTATCCCCTTGCTCATCTGGAGCAAATTTATCAAAATAGTCACTCTTTGTATAATATATAAGTCTATCATCATCATAAATATATACTAAATCTCTTGGATCATTTAATACTATAGGATTTAAATAAGAAGTTCTATTTATTTGCAATGCAATATAGTCATATTCTTCTTTTAAAGTTTCATCTATGCTATTATATGTTATTTCTTGAAAATAAAAATATGTAAAAAGAGAAAATATAATTAAGAAACTGCTTACAACTAAAATATTTATTTTTATTAATTTATTTTTTGTCTCACCAAATACTTTCTTATTTATCATCAAACATATATCCAACCTTACGTTTAGTTTTTATGCATTTATCATATCCAAATTTACTTAATATTTTTCTCAAATTACTAATATATACTTCCACAATTTCTATAGTTGCATCTGATTCCATTCCCCAAATTCTATCATAAATTTGCTCTTTTAAAAGTATAGTTCCTTTATTTAATAAGAAATACTCAAGTAAGTTAAATTGTTTATTTTGTAATTCTATTTCTTCATTTTTATAAAACACTCTTCTTTTGCTTAAGTCTAAATGTAAATCATAAAAATCCAGTGTATTACTGCTTTGAAGTTTTCCTGTAGTTCTAAGCATGGCATAAATTCTAGCCACTAATTCTTCCATATAAAATGGCTTTGTTAGATAGTCATTTGCTCCCATAGAAAAGGCCTCCATTTTTTCATCCAAACTTTCTTTGGCTGTTAAAATAAGAACTGGTGTATCTATATAATTTTTTCTTATATTTTTTAAAACTTCTATACCATTCATACTAGGAAGCATTAAATCTAATACTACTAAGTCATATATTCCTTGTTTTATAAGATAAAAAGCTTCTTCTCCATCTTCACAACATTCCACTTCAAAATGCTTTTTCAATTCTTTTTCTATTGTTTGTAGTAATTTTTTATTATCTTCAACTATTAAAATTTTCATGCTACACTCCTATATTTAAAAATTTATTGCAAGTAAATAAAGGAATATTCCAAATTAACTTTGAAATATTCCTTATAATTACTGTTTATTATCAATAATATTTACCTTATGTGTTATTAAATCAATGTCTATATTACTTTTATTTTCCATGTCATCATAAGTATATCCTAAAATTTTAACATCATAATTTGAATTATATAAGGAAGTTACTATTTCGCCTTCCTCTTCAGGTTTTAATATTGAATTGTAAATTATATGATCTATTTTAACTATTTCTTTATTTTTATTAATTTCTGCAACTTTCAATACAATATTACCCAAATTTTTCTGTGATATATTTTTTATTTCAGCAACAAAAATTAGTTCATTTTTAGCTATTCTATTTTTACTTATTTTATTTATAGACATTACTTCATAATTTTTACTATTTTCTAAATACTCTTTATTTTCTAGTATTTTTACCTCATTGTCTTTTAAAGATACTTGAACATAACAGTCTTCTACTATATATGTATATCCTGTAATCTCTATAGTATCTGTATAATCTTTAGGTGTAAACTGAACTTGCATAACTTCTTTAGGACTTAATGTAATATCCATATCCATTTTAGAGTCTGAAACAACTTTATTATTTCTATCTAACTCGTCATAGTATACTACTATTTGACCTATATTTAAATTTGATGTATTTTTCATTTTTACTATAGCTGTCACATCATTTCCGCTTCTTTCAGAAAGATTAGTAATTCTATGATTATATATTTCTAAAGTTTTTGCATTACTTTTACTTATTATATCTGATTCATATTCTTTGCTGTGTGTATTTATTAAACTAGTATAAATATTTATACCTATTAATACAATTATAAATATAAGAATAAGTAAAATTAATTTTTTAATCATATTATTCATATACTCGCACCTCATATTCTCTTTTTCATGTCTATCTTTTAAAGAAGGTTTTTATATGTTTTCATAAAATCCTTCAATGCCTGTGTTATGATTTCTTTCTTATTGAAAGATGAGTTGCTACATAACCTTTCAAATTCTTCCCATGTTTCCTTTTCAACTCTGATATTAACAGATTTTATATCTTTAACATTTCCATTTTCCAATAATATATCTTTTTTATTAGAAGTTTTTTTTACTTGTAAGGCTTTATTATCTTTTACTTGTATATACCAATCATAAACCTCACAAAGTTTATCCATATCATCTTGACTTATATTAATTTTTCTATCTTTTTTAGGTTTAGCGGTTTTCTTTTTAACTCCTTCTTCTTTTGGCGTGATTTCACTTTTTTTACTTTTATTTTTTATTTTGTTATTTCCTTTTGCATTACTCTTAACACTTTTACTACTATTTTTAATATCTTCAAATGATATTTGTGATTCATCTGTTGATTTTTCATATATTCCATTATTAGATTTATATCCATATTTATTTAAACTTCTTCTAAGTGTAGTAGGTTTTACTTCTAATTTTTTAGAAATATCTTCAAATGACATATTCTCACTTTGATATTTTAGAAATAATTCTATTCTGTCTTTAGAATTCATATATTGCCTCCATACTATTCCTTTTTTATAATTGTACCATAAATCCCTCTATATACCTATATTTTTCAACAAATATAAGTAATATTAATGATTTTTTCCTTCTTATTTTATATATAATTGCAAAATAAAAGCAAGTATTAATCAACTTGCTTAATCTCTTTTTATTATTATTGTTAAAATTAAAAAGGCTACACCACTTAATACTATTGTTCCCCCTGGTTTTAATCCTAAATAATAAGATAAAGTTAAGCCTATAATAGTAAATATTAAGGCAAGTAATATGGAAAATAATACTGTTTGTTTATAACTTTTAGCAAACTTCATAGCACAAGCCACAGGTACAACCATCATGGAAGATACTATTAACGCTCCTACCGTCCTAGCTGCTATAGACACTGTAAAAGCAGTTAGTATAGTAAATATAAAATTAACGCTTTTTACAGGTATACCAACCATCCTAGCCCCTTCTTCGTCAAAGGCCATATACATTAACTCTTTATATAGTAATATAAAACATATCATAACTAAAACACTTATTCCTATAACCATAACTAATTCAAAATCTGTAATGGCTACTATACTACCAAACAAAAAACTATTAAAATCTGCTGAATTTTTTACAAATCCAGATAATACCCCAGCTAAACCAACTCCAGCAGACATAATTATTGCTATAGACATTTCTGAGTATTTAGGTATTTTTTTTCTTATAAATTCTATACTAAAAGCAGCTATTAAAGATGTAATTACAGCGCCTAATACTGGATTAATACTAAGAACTAAACCTGCTGCAATACCTGCTAAAGATGAGTGAGAAAGAGCATCCCCCATCATAGATAATCTTTTTAAAACTACTATAATACCTATACAAGGTACTATTATAGCTAGTAAAATTCCAACTACAAAGGCTTTTCTCATAAAAGTATATTCAAACATTTTCCTACACCCCATTTTTACTATAAATTAATGATACTTTATTTTTGTTTACTGAAAATATTTTATTTGTATATTGAGAAATTTTTTCAAAATCATGACTTACAATTATTATAGTAATCTTTGATTCTTTGTTTAATTTGTTAAGAAGAGCGTATAAACTTTTTTCTGAGGCTGCATCAATGCCTGTAGTTGGTTCATCTAAAATTATAACTTTAGGGTCACTTACCAATGCCTTAGCTATCATAACTCTTTGCTGTTGTCCTCCTGATAAATTTCCAATTAATCTTTTTGAGTAGTCTTGCATATTAACTTTTTTCAGTACTTCTTTTACTTTTTCTTTATGCTCTTTTTTAGGAAACTTCATAAAACCAATTTTTGAATATAGATTTGTCATAACAATTTCCTCTACTGTAGCTGGAAAAGTAGCATTACTTGATAATGATATTTGAGGAACATATCCTATTTTATTTAAATCTTTACTTTTTGATAATTCTTCATTAAATAATTTTATTTTTCCTTTAGACGGTGTCAGTTGGCCTATTAATAACTTCATCAACGTACTTTTACCACTGCCATTACATCCAACAATACCAACAAAATCTCCTTCATCTACGTACATTATAATATCTTGAAGTACATTTTCCTTATTATAGGCAAAAGATACATTTTCAACAGATATTATATTTTTCATATATTTAGCCCCCTATTTATACTCTTATTTTATTGCTTCATATAAAACTTGTAAATTTTCTTCCATAACAGAAAAATAATCTTCACCCTTTTTTATTTGGTCTTCACTTAAACTTTCTAAAGGATTTAATACTTCTGTTTTGGCATTTACTTCTTTGGCAATTATTTCAGCTACCTTAGGACTTACTAATTCTTCAAAGAATATAGTTTTTACATTATTTTTTTTAGCAAATTTTATTATTTGTCTCATTCTAACTGGATCTGGTTCACTATCTGGTACTAAACCTTCTATTGCCTCTTCCTTAATATTATAATCCTCACATAAATATCCAAAAGCTTCATGGGCAACTATTATATTCTTATTTTTTATTGGTTTCAATGTAGTAAAATATTTTTTATCTAATTTATCAAACTTTTTAGAATAAGTTTCATAATTTTTTTCATAATAGTCTTTATTATCTGGGTCATATTTTACCAAAGCATCTTTTATATTTTTCATTTCAAGTTTGGCATTTTTTATACTTAACCATGTATGTGGATCATAAGTTTCTTTCCCATCTTCATTTTTAATCTTATGTAAATCTAAATTTTCACTTGTTTTAACATAAACTATGTCTTTGTTATCTAGATTATTTACAACTTTATCAATCCAATTTTCAATACCTGCTCCGTTGTAAATTAACATATCTGATTTTTCAAGATTTATCATATCATTTGTCGACATTTCCCAATCATGAGGCTCTACTCCTGCAGGTACTAAATTTACTACATCAACTTTTTTGCCTCCAATTTTATTTGTAAAATCATAAAGAGGATATATACTTGTGTATATTTTTATTTTCTTATCTTTACTTTTTATATTTTGTCCTTGTAAGTTATTTTTAGTGCATCCAACTAAAAGTAACGTTGGTATTATTAATATTAAAGATATTATCTTTTTCATATTAATACTCCACCCCTTATTATAATTTACTATTACAATAAATGCATATGATTTGCATTTACATGTAAATAGTACTACTGCTATATATATTCGTCAAGTGCAAATCATATGCATTTTACATTATTGACAAAAGATTGTAATAAGCTTATTCTTATTTTGTAAATAAACTTATTTTTAATATTTGAGGGATGATAAAGTATGAATAAAGAAGACAACATTTTAAAATCAGCAAATTTAAAAACCACAAAAAAAAGATTATTAATTCTATCTGTACTAAATAATTCAAAAACTCCTCTAACTTGTGAGGATATTTTAGAAAAAACTTCAAAAGAGATTAATATGAATTTATCTACAGTATATAGAGCATTAAATGCTTTAACCCAAAAAGGTATACTTTTAAAACAATTAAGTAATGACGGTAAAACATATTATCAAATTAATAATAGAGAACATAAACATCAATTGGTATGCTCTTTATGTAATAAAGTTGTTTTAGTAAGTTGTACTCCTCTAAAAAAATTTGAAAATGATTTATGTAAAGAAACTGGTTTTACCATAACTAGTCATAACCTTGAATTTACAGGCATATGTCCTGAATGTGCAAAAAAATTATAACAAACTTAAACATACATGAAAAAATTTTTTCAATATGGTATAATTATTAATATTAATTTTATTTAGGAGAATTATTATGACAAATTTAAAACTTAAAGACATTTTAATGCTTATTATTTTATTTATTATTTTATTTATTATAGGATATGTTATTTTATTTTTCTTTGGAGGAGCAGTTCTATCTGCTTTAGGTTTAAAATATAATAGTGTTATTAGTTTAGCTAAATTTATTGCAATTTATTATATTATATCCTTACCTGTAGAACTTATAATTTTTTCTTTTTTTAAAATTGCTAAAGAAGTTAAAAACATATCTACATTGGAGTATTACTGCATATTCTTTTTTGCTGATATTTCCGTAAGTATGGTTTTAATAGGTATAACAGAATATTTTATAAAAGGTATAAGTTGTTCTATGACAACTGCATTTTTATTTTCTATAATTTGTTTTTTTATGAATATGTTTTTTGATTTAAAATTTGATAATAGCCTTGATAATGAAGAAGCAGCATAATTTATATGCTGCTTTTGTTGATTTTAGTTAAATAATTATATATTTAATTTTTCAAATATATCTTTCACTGCTATTCTCGCCTTTGAATCTTCTGGTAATTCAACTAAAGGTCTTCTATTACAATCATATTCAAATATCATTTCATCCATTGGTACTACACCTAACAGATTTAAATCAAATCTTTCTATTTCTCTTCTTATACCATCATTTAACTGTCCATTTGGTGCTTTATTTACTATTAAAGAAGTTCTTCCTACTCTAATTCCCATTTCTTTAGCTAAGTCTCTAATTCTAGCAACAGCTTCTATACTTCTAGCAGAACAATCACTTATTAATAATAAATCATCTATTTCTCTAAGTGTTTTTCTACTTAAATGTTCCATTCCAGCTTCATTATCCATGACAACATAGTCATAATGTCCTGACATTAATTGTATTTGTCTTTTTAATATGGAATTTACATAACAATAGCATCCTTCTCCTTCAGATCTTCCCATTACAAGTAAATCATATCCATTACCTTCTTCAATAATAGAATTTAACTCGTATTCTAAATATTGAGATTTAGTCATTCCACCTGGATATTGTTCTCTTTTTTGTTCCATTTGGTTTGCTTTTTCTTTTATTTCACCGATCGTTCCATTTAATTCCATGCCTAAAACATCATTTATATTACAGTTAGCATCTGCATCTACAACAAGTGTTTCACCTTTTTTTTCTTTAGTCAAATAATCAATAAGTATTCCTGTTAAACTAGTTTTTCCTGTACCACCTTTACCTGCTACAGCTATATTGTATGACATAGTCACTTTCCCCCTCGTATAATAATGTATATAAATTAGGCTTCACGTCTAGCCTTTAAAT
>USRS01000090.1 GCA_900557165.1 uncultured Clostridium sp. | reverse complement strand
TTAGTTTTACCATTTTATAAAAAAATATCCATGTTATGAATATTTAACAGATTATTAGAAATATTATAAGTAAATGATGTTGCTATAGAGGAGCGAAATTACTCTAAAGCACAAATCAATTTACACTCTCCCGGGGCGTAGATTATATGTTTAAAGTAGTTTTTATTTTTTCACAAAGTTCTTCTAAGTGTTCAGGATTGTTTATTAAATCAACTTTATCGATATTCACATATAAAACTGGAGATAAGTCGTATTCTTTTATCCAGTTTTCATATCTTTCGTGAAGATTTCTCCAATATTCCACGTCAACTTCTTTTTCCATATCACGAGATCTTAATTTTATTCTTTCGATTATTTTATCTATTGAACCATCTAAGTAAATCATTAAGTCTGGTTTTCTAAGATGAGGAACCATATTGTTGAATAAATCTCTGTAAGTAATGTAATCTCTTTTGCTCATTTTACCGTTATCGTATAAGTTTCTAGCAAATATCTCCACATCTTCGTATATACTTCTATCTTGTATATTGTTTAAACCATTGGCATGGATTTCTTTTTGTTGTTTAAATCTTTGTGCTAAGAAATAAAGTTGTAAATGGAATCCCCAAGCCTCTTGGTCTTTGTAGAAATCTTCTAAATATGGATTTCCGTCAACTTTTTCAAAATGAGTTTCAAAATCTAATTTTTCACCAACTAATTTTGTTAAAGTAGATTTTCCAGCACCAACATTTCCGGCAACAGTTATAAATAAATCTCTTTTGGCAGATTTATCAGTTTTATTTTCTAATCTAAACATAGTCTATTTCCTCCTTAAAGATGATATAGCTTCTTCAACTTTGTCTATTACAAATTGTCTATCTGACATATTGTTTAAAAAATCTAGATTTGAATTATCAATTTCTATAATAATAGGTTCTTTGCCTATAAAGTTGTGTTTAATTGAAAGTGGATTAAAATAATATTTATATTCATTGCGAAGACTATCTATATAATTTCTATCCATTTGTCTTTCAAAATTTCTATCTCTGTGAGCAATTCTTCTCATAAGAGTATCAGTATCTGAATTTAAGTAAATCACAATATCAGGTTGTGGTAAATCATTTACGAATATATTGTAAACTTGTTTATACCTGTGAAATTGATTGTTATCAAGGGTAAGTCCAGCAAATATTAAGTTTTTCACTATGTGATAATCGCTGACAACACCTCCAGACTTACTTAAAACATTTTTTTGAATATCTTCTAATTGCTTAACTCTATTGAATAAAAAAAATGCTTCTGTTTGCAAAGCATATTCATTGATATTAGTATAAAATTTTGCTAGAAACGGATTTTCTTCTACAATTTCTCTAAGAAGGGTATATCCAAAGTGCTCATTTAGCAAGTTTGCTAAGGTAGTTTTACCTGCACCAATAGGTCCCTCCACTGCGATAAAGATATTTTTGTCTTTCATATATATCACCCTTTAAAAATAATGTCTTTAGTATTTTATCAAAAAAACAGACAATATTCTACTGTTGAATTTTATTTATAAACTTATTTCTAGATAATATTCTACCATTAATAGAAAAAATTAATCAAAAATTGTAAATAAAAAGTATAATATCTCTAGAAATATTATGATTGCTAGGATATTATAATAAGAAGATAAAAATATAAAAAAGGAGTAATTATAATGACAGTTAAAGAAAAAATACAAATCAAGAATGGATACATATCTAAACCTGAAGCAATGGATCATTCTTTAAAGATAAAAGCACAAAATTTACTATGGGAATACAACAATACAAGACCAGATGAAAATGAAAAAAGAAGCACTATTTTACAAGAGTTATTTGGAACTTGTAGTCCACTTACATTTATAGAGCCTAATTTCAAATGTGATTATGGATTTAATATTCATACAGAAGGGTTGACATTTATAAACTACAACTGTGTAATGCTTGACACTTCGCCAATACATATAGGAGCAGATGTATTTATAGGGCCGGGAACATGTTTAGCTTGTGCAGGTCATGCAATTGACCCTACTGAGCGTGCTATGGGGATTGGAACTTCTAAGCCGATTACTTTGGAAAAAGGTGTTTGGTTAGGAGCTAATTGTACAGTATGCGGAGGAGTAACTATTGGAGAAGGCAGTATAATTGGTGCAGGTAGTGTAGTTACAAAAGATATTCCACCAGGTGTGATAGCTGTGGGAAATCCATGTAAGGTTATGAGAAAGATTACAGAAGAAGATAAGTTAAACTTAAAAGAAGATTTCGTGATTTTATAAAGCACCTTAACTAATATATAAAAGGTATAAGTATAGATTCTACAATTAGGGGGACTTATATTGATTGATAATTTAATAAATGCATTGTATTATAGTTTTATTTTTTACATTGGGTATAGTGTTTTGTATAGAGTAATTGAAATTAAGAAATATGTAAAAAAATCAAATAAAGATGGTACATATAATGAATCATATAAAATAATGTATAGCAAACATTTAAGATCTAACTGTATAGTAACTTCTACAATAATGGGGATTTTTAATTTTGCAGATAACTACACGAACACAATATTTTCTATGGCTATAGGTATTGTTATTGGGCTATGCTTAAGCTATATTTTAAAAAAATATTATCCAAAGCCTGAAGAAAATTTATAAAAATAAAAAACTATGTTACAACTGAAAATGATTCTCTTGTAAAAAGCCTTTATCAAAGTGCAACTAACCCAATATTTGAAGTATTTTATTTAGATGAAGCTAAAGCTACCATAGCAGACTTTTCAGGTAATCCAGCAAAAGAGTATTCATTATAGAAATAAAAAAGGAGATGTATCAAAAATGGCCCAAATAGCTCAACAGGAAGCCATGGAAAGTGATGATAGAGAAGGTATTATCCTAGAATACTTGGAAACACCTCTACCAACAAATTGGCAGAATATGACTCTCTATGAAAGACGGGTCTATCTTGGTGATAAAAACGCCATTGAAAGCAAGGGTGTTGTGAAAAGGGATAAGCTTTGTATTATGGAAATTTGGTGTGAGTGTTTCTTTAGAGAGAGACAAGATTTGAAAAGAACTGATTCATATGAAATAGAGGGAATATTAAATAGGATAGGTGGTTGGGATAGGATTACAACAAACAAATCAGGAAAGACAAGGTTTGAAATCTATGGACCACAAAGAGCTTTTGTAAGAATAGGTGGGTAAATTTTGTTCCTATCTACTTGGGAACAGAGATAGGAACGGGGATAGGAACAGAAAAAACATAGTGAAATCAATGGGTTTGGCGATTTTATTCCTATGTTCCTATAAAATGAGCCTATTGAGATAAACGTAAAAATAGGGTATAAAAATATATAAAAAATAAATATATAGTAAAAAAGGGAACATAGGAACAGATATGGGAACAATATGAAGAATGAAAATAATATGGAAATCAAGGGGGCGTTTTTATGGATATACAAATGGATGATATACCTTATAGCTTACATCAAATGGTGGAGATTATAGGTATGAAGAATTTCTTAAAACTTTGTAAAATGTATGGAGGTTATACTCTTTATATTCCCGTTTATAATAAGGTTATTATGGGGGATAGGAATAGAAATATTGTCAAGGAGTATAATGGGAAGAATTTGACTGCTCTTAGGAATAAGTATGGTTTAAGTCCTGAACAGATAAAGTATATTTTGAAAAAAGAAGGGGTTAGGTAAGAATTAAATAAAAATGGAAATTTAACTTGGAATGACAATATACTTTCTAAGTTGGCCAATAAGTTAGTAAAGTGATATTTGCTAACTTATTTTTTATTTGGCTATGTTTTGAATCAGTGTTGATGTTATAAGCTATTTTTATAACAAAAAGTAGGAGTATATCAACTCCTACTTTCAAGTTCGTATTATTAATATAATACGAACTATCATAACTAGCTAAATAACCATACCTTAGTATTTTACTACTAAGGTGTGGTTACTTTTATTACTAAATTACTATTTCGCTGTTGAATAGTATATAAAAATAGTAATTTAGGTGTTTTATGGGTTGTCATATATTTATATTTACTAATCATAATAAAGCAAACTTTATACTTGCATTTTATCTTGTCTTTATATAATCATTTAACATATCTAACGTTTTTCCTATTTCAAAATAAAATTTTAAAATATAATTAAGCACATACTCATCTATTGAATTTTTTTGACTATAGAATTTAGTTCTATTTTTGTATCGTGCAGGTTTATTAGTATCATCATTATCCCATATATATATCTGTGCATAACTAATCTCTTTCTTATTTACAATATCTGTACCTTTTCCCAAAAATATATATGAATTTGAAGATAAAAAACCATTATGAACAATTAAATTTCTATTTAAAATTAAGTTATCATAATCTTTTCTATTATTTATAATAGAACCTTTAAAACCATTATATTTTTTTAATATATCACTGAATCTCCCAATATTTGAAAAATATATTGAACCACTTTTAAACTTTATAAGTTTATCATAATCTTTTGGCATATTTATAATCTCACATGTTAATTTGGATATTAAATCTAGTATAGAACTTAGTTGTATAATTATACTCATATATAAAGAGCTAATTACGTTACTTTGAGATGACCTAACCCTATACTCATATACTGATTCTTTAGGATTTATATTATACTGTCTAAATGCACTTTCTGGTATTTTAGACAATTCTTCTCCAGCTTTAATTAAATTATGATAAATAGTAAATGTATAATTTTGTATATCTTTAACCATAGCAATAAGTTCATTTGTATATAAAACTTTATTTAACATTGTATTATTTAATTGTTATGGTAATTTAGATATACATTTACTGAATTCATCTCTAGACATAAAAAGTTCAGCTTCTAAACCTTCAGTAATTATAAAGAAAAGCATATTATATATGCAATCAAAATATTCATCTCCTAAAATTGTGTCCTCTATATTATCCATTAAAGCTACAAATTTATTATCTAATTCATAAAATGAACCTTCCACATCTATTATATTATCATTGTTAAATACTGTAAATCTTATATCTTTATTTAATTCAGATTTAACTCCTATAAGTTGCACTCCATACTCTTTTTTTATCTTACTTAAACCAGTTACATCAAATTTCAAATTAGTATTTTTAAAATTACTTTCTGAATATAAACTTATATTAAATTGATCATCTGTTTTCCCCTTTACTCCCTTTGTAAATAATAAATCCATACTTTCTCCTTCCTAATAGTTAATTCTTCTGTTTTAAAAAATCAATTCCAAATATATAAACTTAATGATTTATTTATTCAATTTCATCATTATAAAGAGAATTTTTGTAGCATATTTTCTTTGTAAGTAAGATATATATTTAACTATATTGTATCAAAGGTGTATATTTTTCGCATTATATAACAACTATGAACTAAAATATATTATTTATTACCTAGTTGGCTAACATAGTCTTGTAATAAAATTATAAAAATAACCATATACAAGTTTTTAATAACTAGATATGGTTATTTTTATTTTACTCAGTTCTCAAAGCAGTTACTGGATCTTTTTTAGCTGCTTTTTTTGCAGGTATAAACCCACCAATTAAAGTTAAGGCCACACTTAAAACAATAAGTAAAACCCCACTACAAAAAGGTAGAGCTGCATTAACAGTATTCGTGCCTGTCAGAGTATGGATTATAGAATTTATCGGTATTAAAAGTAATAATGTTATTCCAATTTTAAGAGTTCCTGAGCATATACCTATAATAAATGTTTCTGCATTGAAAACTTGAGAAATATTGTGTTTTGAAGCTCCATAGGAGTTGATGGATACTCCTACTTTCAAGCTCCTGTTATATTAAACTTATGAATCAAATCTATTTACTAAACTATAATTTACAGGTTAATCTTTCTATCTTTGAAATAGTACTTTTTATCATGTTCGTTGATTTCACGAAGTACACGACAGGGGTTACCCACTGCTACAACATTGGAAGGAATATCTTTTGTAACCACACTTCCAGCACCAATCACAGTATTATCTCCAATAGTTACTCCAGGAAGAACAATAACACCAGCACCAAGCCAACAATTCTTTCCTATATGTACAGGCATATTGTACTGATATGCCTCTTGGCGAAGTTTAGGCAAAATGGGATGTCCAGCTGTAGCAAGAATCACATTTGGGCCAAACATGGTATAATCGCCAACATATATATGAGTATCATCAACAGCTGTAAAATTGAAATTCGCATAAACACATTTACCAAAATGAACATGCTTTCCACCCCAGTTTGCATGGAATGGAGGTTCAATGTAACAGTCTTCTCCAATTTCTGCAAACATCTCTTTCAGTAGCTCTTGTCTTTTTTCACTTTCTGTGGGCCTTGTCATATTGTAATCATAAAGTTTATCAAGACATATTTGTTGCTCTTTCATAATTTCTACATCTCCTGGAAGATATAATTCTCCAGTATGCATTTTATCTTTATTTGACATAACTAATCCTTTCCAATTCTTATTTATTTAAATGATATCAGAAGTAGATTTATTTCGCATTATATGACCCTATAATAAAGTTGATGTAGATATATTTATAGATTACAATGATTTAAAACACTATAAATTAATAAAAAACAGGGGATGATTATAATATGGAACACTCTAGGGAGATTAGCAATGATCTTGTGAAAGAAGTAATTAAAATAAGAAGATATTTACACAAGTATCCTGAAATAAGTGAAAAAGAATATAATACTTGTAAATATATAAGAAACTATTTAAATAATATAGGTATTAATAATAAAGTGATTGGTAAAACAGGTGCAGTAGGGACCTTGATTAAGGATGAAGATTTTCCAACAGTAGCAATAAGAGCAGAAATAGATGCCCTACCTATAAATGAAGAAAATACTTTTGAATACAAATCTAAAAACAATGGTGTGATGCACGCCTGTGGTCATGACGGTATAACTGCTGTAGTTTTGGGACTGGCTAAATTATTAAGTGAAAATAAAGATAAATTAAGTTGCAATGTAAAATTTATATTTGAACCAGCAGAAGAAGTGGGCAAGGGAGCAAAGAAGTTAATTGAAGAAAAAGTATTGGAAAATCCAAAAGTTGATAATATGATTATTTTCCATTTTGCCAACTCTGATACTATAGGTATGGAGATACAAAAGGATATATCTACTGCTACCATAGGAAGGGTGTCCATTAACATTTTAGGAAAATCATCACATTGGGGAGATGCTAAAGAAGGAATTGATGCAATTTCTATTAGTGGAAAAGTTCTAAATATTATTGATAAGATGAATAATAGTCTGAAAGATAAGGGACCATTTATACTTGGAATAGGCATGATAAATGGAGGAGTAAAAAACAATATAATGGCTGACAGTGTAAGGTTGGAAGGTACATTAAGGGCTGTTGGTGATGATAAATTTAACTATTTATTAGACTATTTAGAAGAAAAAATGAAAATACTATCAGAAGAAAGTGGTGCAAAAATAGAAGTTAATCTGGAATCTAAATTACCAAGTGTGGTAAATGATTATAATCTAGTTCAAATTGGAAGAAAAATAGGAGAAGATATATTTAAAGAAAGATTTGTATTAGGAGAAAAAGTATATTTAGCAGGAGATAATGCTGCTTATTATTTTCAAAAAACACCAGGTATTAGGATGGTTTTCTTTGCTAAAAAAGAAAATGAGATAAATTATCCTCTACATAATAGTAAATTTGATTTTAATGAAGACATATTTTACTATGCACTTAGCACAATTTATCAGATGGTACTAAGTATTTAATTATAGAAGTAATATTGCTAAATCATTGTGGAAACCATAATAAGAAAGTAACTTTGGAGGTACAAATGAAGGCAATTGTTTATAAAGGAATAAAAAAAGTAGATGTGGAAAATGTTGAAGATCCTAAAATAGAAAAAGATGATGATATTATTGTGAAAGTAACATCTACAGCTATTTGTGGATCTGATTTACACTTGATTCATGGAATGGTTCCTAATATGCCTCATGGATTTAGATTAGGGCATGAAACCATGGGAATAATAGAAGAGGTTGGCAAAGATGTAGTAAATTTAAAGAAAAATGACAGAGTAATAGTGCCCTTTCCTATAGCCTGTGGTCATTGTTGTCAATGTGAGCATGGAAATTTCAGTCAATGTGATAACTCCAATCCTAATGGAGAAGCTGGAGCAATATTTGGATATAGTAACACATATGGAGGATATCCAGGAGGACAGGCAGAATATTTGAGAGTTCCGTATGCTAATGTTGGTCCAAGGATAATTCCAGAAGGATTAGAAGATGAGCAGGTCTTGTTTTTAACAGATGTTTTACCTACTTCTTATTGGGGTGTGGAAATGGGTAATATTAAACTTAATGATGTGGTAGTAGTTCTTGGATGTGGTCCCATAGGACTAACAGCTATTAAATGGGCCATACGTAAAGGTGCTAAGAGAATAATTGCCGTTGACAACGTGGATTATAGACTTAAACATGCATCAAAATATGGTGGAGTTGAAACTATTAATTTTGAAGATTATGATAATACAGGAGAATATATAAAAGAGATAACTCATGGAGGAGCAGATGTGGTTTTAGATTGTGTGGGAATGGATGGAAAGATGAGTGGCATAGAAAAAGTTGAAACACTTTTAAAATTACAAGGAGGTTCAAAATCTGCCATAGAAATAGCATCACAAGCTGTAAGAAAGTGTGGAACTGTAGTTTTAGTAGGAGTTTATGGTGCTAGATACAATATGTTTCCACTGGGGGATTTCTTCTCAAGAAATATTACTTTAAAAATGGGTCAATGTCCAGCACAAAGATATGTAGATCCAATTATGGAATTAATAAAAAAAGGAGAGTTTGATGCAACTGATATTATAACTCACACGTTAAAACTTGATGAAGGTAAGCATGCTTATGAAATTTTTGACAAAAAATTAGAAGATTGTATAAAGGTAGTATTAAAACCGTAACTATATTAAAATAAATAAAAATCACCCATAAATGTAGTGCACCCCAATTGTTGGACCAAAAATCTAACAATTGGGGTGTTTTGCATGACAAAATATGATTATGGATTTAAAAAACAAGTAGTAAAAGCATATTTAAATGGAGAAGGTGGATATAAATTCATATCAAAAAAATATGGTATACCTGATAAGTCTCAGGTTAAAAAGTGGGTAAATGCATATAAAACTTTAGGAGATGATGGCTTAAAATTAAAAAATAAACATACTGATTACCCTATACAATTTAAATTAGAAGTTATAAACTATATGGCAACAACTAAATCTAGTTTACAAGAGACTGCTAACCATTTTGGAATGAATAATAATTCACTTATAGAAGCATGGAAACTAAAATTTTTAAGTGGTGGTAGTGAGGCTCTATCTAGAAAGAGTGGGAGGCCATCAATGGGTAAAAATAAGAGTATTAAAAAGAAAAAGCTAACAAGAGAGCAAGAATTAGAGCATGAAAATGAACTTTTAAGAGCGGAGCTAGCTTTCATAAAAAAGTTAAGAGCTTTGGGGATGGATGTTCCCGAAAGGTTAAAAATGAACATGAAGCAAGAATAATTCATAGTCTCCGTAGTGAGTTTAAACTATCTATTATTCTTGAAGCAACAAAATTTCCTAAATCAACATATATGTATTGGCAACAAAGATTTGGTAGGGAAAATCCTGATGAGGAACTTGAGAACAAGATTAGTGAAATCTTTATAAAAAGCAATAAAACATATGGCTATCGCCGAATTACAGGAGAGATAAGAAAAGGTACTACTAAAGTTAATTCAAAGAAAGTCAGAAGAATAATGAACAAATTGGAGCTTAAGTGCGTAGCATTTTCTCACTTACAAGGATATTATATTACATTTAAACCTGTGGAAAACTTCTGTATAATAGT
>USRS01000089.1 GCA_900557165.1 uncultured Clostridium sp. | reverse complement strand
AACTTTGTATCAACAGTTGCATGAAATGCATTTTCTCTATAAGATTTTTTTATACCTTCTAGTAATATATCTCCTGCTTTTGAAACACCTCCACCTATTACAAAAACTTCCGGATTACAAATAATAGATATATTAGCAAGTGCTCTTCCTAATATATTACTAAACTTTTCAACTATTTTTAAAGCTAATTTATCATTATTTTTTGCTAAATCAAAAATATCTTTTGCTGTTATATTTTCAATATTTCTAAGATTTGAATCATAATCTTCTTTTACTAATATTTCTTTAGCAATTTTAACTATTCCCGTAGCAGAAGTATATTGTTCTAAACAACCTTTTCTACCACAATTACAACTTTCTTTTTCATGTGGGTTTACAGTTATATGTCCAATTTCCCCTCCTGCTCCATTATTTCCAGCAAGTATTTGTCCATTTATGATAACGCCTCCTCCTACTCCAGTTCCTAGAGTTACCATTATCATATTTTCATAACCATTTCCTCCACCTTTAAACATTTCTCCCAGAGCTGCAATATTTGCATCATTAGCAACTTTTACAGGTAAATTTAAAATTTCTTCTAATGATTTTTCTACATTGAATACTGGCCATCCTAAATTTACACATCCTACAACAGCTCCATTATCTTTTACTGGTCCAGGAACACCTACACCAACACCTTTAACTTCATTTTTATTAATATTTTTTTTACTTAAGATACTATCAATAGACTTGGCTATATCTGATAAAATATATCTCCCTTTTTCAGTTTTTCTAGTTTCAATTTCCCACTTATCTAATAATTCTCCATTTAAATCAAATAATCCAAGCTTTACTGTAGTTCCACCTATATCAATTCCCACCAAATATTTTTTCATTTTTTATCCTCCTAATTGCTGTATATGTTAATATCATTCTTTTATATTTCTATTGTATAAAACCATACTTTTCATCTTCTCAAGTAAAGGCTCTTTTTCTATTAGTTTAGTGTTTATAATGTAGTATTTTTCACCTGGATTTTTGCTTTCCAATTTATCCATTATAATTTTTGATATATAACTTCCCAAATATTTACCATTTGCTTCATGTATAAATTTTTCATTTTCTTCTTTAAAATTTAAAGCATTTTCCATGTTATCAGGTAAACTTATAGATACAAACGGAAATCCTATATCTTTTAGATATTTGATTATTATTTTATCATTTTCTTCATGAAATAATAAAATCCCCTCTACAAAATTACTTTGTATAAATCTATTAATCCAAGTGTCATCATCATCTTCTTTGAACCCATACATTATAAAATAACCCCTATCTTTAGCACAATTACTTATTCCCCTAAAAACTTGAAGAAAAAAAGGATGATAAAAGGAATCACAAATCCATTGTGGTATAATCACTGCCAATATATTTGTTCTTTTTGTAGCAAGACTTCTAGCCATTTCATTTGGAATATAATTCAGTTTTTTTACTGCATCTAAAACTTTTTTCTTTGTCTTATCACTGATCTTATCACTATTAGAAAGAACTCTAGATACTGTTGAAACAGCCACATTAGCTTCTTTTGCTACATCTTTAATAGTAACTTTCATCCTCATCTCCTAATTTATAATATATTTTATTTAATTTTGGATTTATTCTTTTTAATTATAGTATATATCAAGGCATATTCAAATAGTTGTCCTTAGAAATTTTATTTACGATATATAATTTTATTAAAATATGATATTTATATATTTTTTGCAATCAAAATATTTATCTTATTATGTATAAATATTAGTGGAATATAAATCTATTCACCTTCTTTATATCTTGTTACCTTAAATCTTTCTATATCATATTCTTCATCAAGACTTATACCTGCTTTTTCACAAGCTATTTGAAGTTGTTGTTCAACTGTATCAACACCTTCTAAATCAGGAAGAAGCAAACCTTTTTTATGTCCTTGAATAGCAATCACACCATACTTTTTAGGATCTAATTCTTCTTTTGTTGCTTTATGTGGTCTTTCTAAAACATCAACTGATATATCTAAATCTAGCAATTCATCTTCACTAACTCTTTCAAATCTTGGATCTTGTGTAGCTGCTAAAACTACATTTTTTATTATTTCTTCAGCTATGGAATCAGTTGTTGGTAAAAAAGTTCCCATGCATCCTCTTAAAAGTCCATTTTTCTTTAATGAGACGAAAACGCCTCCTCTATCTTTACTTAATTCTTTTGATAAATTAATTGGTTTTGCCATAAGATGACCACTACTATAATAATGATTTAAACTTTCTCTTGCTATTTTTACATAAGGATTTGCATTTGATATTTTTTTATTTAAAATTTCTTTTTTCATATTAATTAATGATTCTAATTTTACATCACCCTTTTCTTCATTATTAAAAGACATTACACCATACCCAACACCAAATGGCCCTTCATATGATAGTAATTTTCCTTTAGCCTCTTCTCCCTCCATTGCTCCTAGCATAATAAACACTGATCTTAAACCACACTCACCTGCACATTTAACCATATATTTATCCATATTAAATATACTTAATACATCACCTTTTTCTAAATTATCTAAAAGAGCTTTATCAAATTTAGCTCCTTCTGGTGAATATTCATAATGTCCATCTTCTTTGAGTTTATGTGATAAATCTCCACTCGCTATGAACACAATTTTCTTATTTAATTCTTTTGCACTTTCTTTTATAGCCATACCAAATTTATATAATTCAATATCATTAAGTTTTGCATATGTAACATGAACTATTTTATAGTCTTTATAAAATTTATTTATAAAATACATAGGAATCATTGCACCGTGGTCTAGTTCATATTCACGATTAAATTTTTTTAAAATTTTTGAATCCACACCTAATGCAGGTATATTTTTTTCATTGCATATGTCAATTAATTTTTCATTGAATTCCTTATCAATACTACCTTCAATATAAGTTTCAAAATCTCTAAACTGAGTAAAATTGCCCTTTATATATTCCTCATTAGATATGGCAAGGGCATCCGAAAACATTGTTCCATGAGGAGTTATAATTACAACCGTCTCTGGTTTTAATTCTCCTATTTCTTCTCCAATTTTATTACATGCATCTATAGTTTTTTGTATTACTTTTTCTTGTCCCCTTCCTACTTCCGGTATTATCAATGGTGGATGGGGCATTAAATAATATCTTAATATATTTTCCATTGTATACACCTCTCTTATTTATTGTTTTTACCTATATTATTATTTTTTCTACCTTTTTAAATAATATTTTTTCAATAAAAAACCTTATTATAAAATTTATAGAAAATATGGCAAGATACCTTCTTTTTAATATAAATTTTGTAATAAGGCTAGTATATTATTATTTAATTTTGTCTAGTACTTCAATTGTATAATTGGCCGTTGTTTCAAACTGTTTTTCTTCAGTTATAGATGCTTTTTCATCTCCATTTTGTAATCCATAATCACCAAACTGACTATGATTACCACCTTTTATTTCAATAAATTTTGCATCACTTGGAAGATTTTCTTTTGATTTAGCTAAATTTCCTTTGTTTAATACTCCATCTTTTTCACCATAAAGAGATAAAACTTCTAAGTCTAAATCTTTTAATTCATCATTACTTGGATAAGATGCATAAAAAGCCACAGCTTTGATGTCATCATGATTACTTGCATATTTAGATGCCATTACTCCTCCCAGTGAATGACCTCCTATTGCCCAAGTTTTTATATTATTATAAGAAGATATTATCTTATCAGCTTTATTTGGTGACAATATTGCTAAATTTAGAGGCATCTTTGCAATTACTACTTCATATCCTTTTAAAGCTATTTCTCTACATATTGGCGCATATGCTTCAGGTTCTACTCCTGCTCCTGGATAAAATATGAAACCTTTTTCTACTTTTTGATTTTGGGGAGTAAATGATATAAATTTATCATTTTTAACTTCTATTTTTTTATCACTATTTAATGCTTGTATTGCTAATTCGTTTGGTTTATAAGATTTTGAAGACCAAACTAAACTACCACCAAGAATTATTCCTAATATAACACTTATTGTAATAATAATTTTTTTCTTCATTAATTATAACTCTCCTTTATTGATTTCTATTTTATATTTATATAAGCACTAAATAATATATCACAAAAAGCTATGAAACTTAATTAAAAATTAAATCTCATAGCTTTTATTCACATTATTATTTTACTTTTTATGATATAAATGTTTTATTTTATAGCATCTGCTATTTCGTCTATCATTACTTTAGTAGATTCTATACCACCAGTCATTGTGTACCAAACAACTGAATCTAAGTATACTACATTGCCATTTTTAGCAACTTCTGTTTTATTCATTACTTCATTATCAAATAAAGCTTTTGCACTTTCACCTTTTCCTGTTACAGCCCCTCTATCTACAACAAATACATAATCTGAATTATGTTTTAGGAAATACTCAAATGTTATTTGCTGTCCATGAGTAGATTCATCTATGTTGTTATCAACTTGTTTAAATCCTAAATCACTGTATATTATTCCATATCTTGAAGCTTGTGAAAATAAGCTTATCCCACCTTCATTAGCCATAACTACCGATGCTGATAAATCTTTTTCTTCTATTGTTTTCTTTAAATCTGCAACTTTTTCATTTATTTCATTTAAAGCTTTTTTTGCTTCATCTTGCTTGTCAAATAAGTTTCCTAAATCTGTTACAACTTGAGAGAACGAGTTCATGTAATTTTGTCCATCTGTAGCTAAGTATACTGTTGGAGCTATTTCTTTAAATGAGTCAATATCTTCAGCTTGTCTTCCACCTATTATTATTAAATCTGGATTTAAAGCTTCTATAGCTTCAAAATTAGTTTCTTTTAAACTTCCCACATTTGCATATTTATCATCTTGATAAACTGATAATATCTCTGGTAATTTTCCATCTTTAGGTAATCCAGTTATTTCTACTCCTAAGTTTTTTAATATATCTGCTACCCCATAATCAAATACTACTACCTTTTTAGGATTTTTATTTAATTCAACTTTTTCACCATTTGCATCTGTTACTGTTACAGTTTCTACTTTATTTCCTTCATTTTTAGCTGTATTGTTTTCTTTTTTCATACCTATTGAAAATACACCTATAATTGCTATTAGTATTACACTAATGATTGCTGCTATCTTTTTGTTCATTTAATTATATCTCCTTTTCCTTAATATAGATAATCATTATCATTTGTTTTTTATTTTTTTACTGGCTAAAAAGCCAGTATATTTCACTTAAATCATTATATATTTAGAAATAAATACTTATTTTGTTGCCATCTATTTCTTCAACCTTAAAGTCCATTTCATAAATACTTTCTAAAGTTTCTTTATTGATTATTTCATCTACTGTTCCTTCTTTAGCTATCATACCATTTTTTAAGCAGATAATATAATCTGAATAACAAGATGTAAAGTTTATATCATGCATCACAAGTATTATTGTTTTACCTAAATCATCACAAAGCTTTCTAAGAACTCTCATCATTTGAACTGAATTGTTCATATCTAAGTTATTTAATGGTTCATCAAGGAATATATACTCAGTTCCTTGAGCAATAACCATAGCAATATATGCTCTTTGTCTTTGACCACCACTTAACTCATCAAGATATTTATCTTGTATATCTGTAAGTCTCATATATTCTATAGCTTCATCTACATATTTAACATCCTCTGGTGTTAATTTTCCATCACAATAAGGAAATCTGCCAAAGCTTACTAGCTCTTTAATTGTTAATCTAATATTTATATTATTAGATTGTTTTAAAATCGCTATTTTTTTAGATAATTCTTTTTTATCCCAACTTTCAAGTTCTTTTCCTTCTATGAAAACTTCTCCTTTATCTCTTTTCATAAGTCTAGTTATCATTGAAAGAGCCGTACTTTTACCTGCACCATTTGGTCCTATAAAAGAAGTTATCTTTCCTTTTTTTATCTGAAGTGATACATCATTTACCACAGTTTTATCATTATATTGTTTACTTAAATTTCTTACTTCTATCATATTCTGCTCTCCTTATAAAGTAGATACATAAAGTAAATTCCACCTATCATATCTATTATTACACTTACCGGTGTTGTTAAATGTAAGACTCTTTCTATCATTAATTGACCAAATACTAAAGCAAAGATACTTACAAGCATTGATACAACTATTAAATAACTATGTTTATATGTTTTCATCATTTCTCTAGTTACATTAGCTACAAGTAAACCTAAAAATGTTACTGGTCCAACTAGCGCTGTTGAAACTGCTATTAATATTGATATTATAACTAGAGATTTTCTCATTATTTTATCATAATCAACACCTAAGTTAATTGATTGATCTTTTCCTAAACTCATTACATCAAAGAATTTAATATCATCAATTACAAATGGAATTATTAAAAGTATTATTACTACTGATAAAAGTAATATATCTACATTTACATTGTTAAAACTTGCAAATAATTTTGATTGAAGTATTAAATATTCATTTGGATCTATTACCATTTGCATAAATGAAGATAAACTTTTGAAAAATGTTCCACATATCATTCCTACTAATAATACAAACATTATATTTGAATTTTCTCTTTTAAATATTAACTTGTATAAACCTAAAGATCCTATAACCATAAATACTACACATATTAAGAAGTTAATTTTAGGATTTGATGCAAATATACTTGCTGATCCAAGGACAAAGTATATAACAGTCTGCACAGCTACATATAAAGAATCTATTCCCATTACACTTGGTGTTAGTATTCTATTATCTGTTATTGTTTGAAAGATAATTGTTGAAAAACCAATACACCCACCTGTAATTACAATTGCTATTAATTTAGGTATTCTCTTTGATAATGCATAGTTTGTACTTCCTGGATTAATTCCAAGACTTAAAAATAATGCACACGATACTAAAATTAAAACTGATAAAATTACGATTGGCATAATTAAATTTTGCTTATTATTTCTTATTCGTTTACTTTTATTTCTAAAAGCCTTTTTCTCTAAATTAGCTTGCATATGACTTCCTCCTTAGTATTAGATAAAGGAATATTGCACTTCCTATAACTCCAACTGTAAGTCCTACTGAAAGTTCATATGGATAAATCATTATTCTAGCAACTATATCACATATTAAAACAAATATTGCTCCAAATAAAGCTATATCCCATATATTTTCATGAACATTATCTCCTTTATATAGAGACACTATATTAGGTATTATTAATCCTATATAAGGTATTTGTCCTGCTGTTATAACAACGCAAACAGTTACTATTGAAACTATTATAAGTCCAAGGTTTACTATTCTTTTATAATCAAGACCTAAATTAGTTGCAAAATCTTCTCCCATACCTGCTACAGTAAATTTATGAGCATATACAAATGCTAAAACCATAAGAGGTATTGCTAAATATAATAATTCATAATTTCCTTTTAATATCATGGAGAAATTACCTTGCATCCAAGAACCTACATTTTGCATTATGTCAAATTCATATCCTATATATGTAGTTATTGATCCAATTATATTCCCAAACATTATACCAACTAGAGGTACAAATACTATATTTTTCACTTTTAAATTTCTTAAAAAAGTCATAAACATTAATGTTCCAACTAGTGAAAATACAAATGCTATTATGGCTTTTTGCATAACTGTAGCTCCTGGTATAAGTACCATAGCTATAACTATACCCAGCTGTGCTGAGTCTATCGTTGCACCAGTAGTTGGCGAAACGAATTTATTTTGACTTATTTGTTGCATTATTAATCCACATATACTCATAGCACTTCCTGCTACTAGTATACTTATTAACCTAGGAAATCTACTTACTGCCATCAAATGTAGGGCATCACTATTTCCTTGTAAAACATCTACTATATTTATATTTTTAGCTCCTAAAAAAATTGAAACTAAAGATAGTATAATTAGCATTATTATTAAATGTATCTTTTTCATATTATACTCCTATGTAAAATAAAAATCCCCTTTGATAATTGATAAAGATTATCAATTTCTTTTTAAATGATACATTATATGATAATTATTTTCAATACTTTTCCAGAAAAATTATTATTATTTTTGTTTAATTTTATTACTATATGTAAATATTTTTTAAAAAAAGTCTTAATTTTAATAATTAAGGCCCATTTTCTATATTATATTTATATTTTCTATATTATAGTCTTTATTTTTTATTGTCATAATAACAAAATTTATGGGTAAATTAAATCTTTTCTTTCCACAACTACCAGGATTTAAATATGATATATTATCAATTACTTCATAAAAATATTTATGAGAATGTCCAAAAACTATAACATCTACATTTTTCAAATTATTAGGTATATCTTTTATATTATGTATCATATAAAATTTAATATCGCCTATATTAAAATACAATTCTCTTGATAAGCTATCAGCCCACTCACCTTTATCATTATTTCCCCTAACAACAAATAATGGTGCTATATTTTTTAATTCATCTAAAATTTCTTCTTTATCAATATCTCCACCATGAATTATATAGTCACAAGTTTTTAATTGATTAATAACGTCTTCTCTTAATAATCCATGAGTATCTGATATAACCCCTACCCTATATGTTTCTTTCAATTTTATTACTCCTCTTCTTTTATTATTTGCTCTTGCTGATTTTTTATTTTATCTTGTTCTTCATAGTATTTTTTTAATTTCTTATAATTTTCTTTTATACGATCTTCTAATCCATTTTCATAAATATCACTATATAGAAATTCTTGTATATTAATAGTTTTTATCAAGTTCTAATTTACTTTTGTCTATGCCATATTCAACGCCAAAATCAGTATATTCATCATCTAATTCTTTAGAAGTAATTTCTTTTAATTCTCCAAAGCAAATATTACCTTTATATGGAAAGCTCTTATCCTCAAAAACTTCTTCAACTTTTTCATCATACTCGTCATTTATTCTTTTATAGATATTATTTTTACTTGTTACATCATCTTCGTAAGAATCATACTGAATTTTTCCTAAAGTTGAAATACTTACAGTAAAATAAGTATCTTTACTTGTAGATAATTTTACATCTGTATGATAATTACCATCTTTAAAATTATAAGATACTTCTGATATATTAAGGTTCATATGCGAATAATTTTTATCTATATACTTCTTGGCTGTATTATTGGCTAATACTTTAGATATAGGATTTCCTAAAATCCCACTTGCAAACCACAATATTCCCCCAATTAAAACAAATGCTGTTATTCCAGCTAATATTTTTACCGATTTTTTCATACTATTTACTCTCCTTCTTAAATGCTATATAAAGTAAAAATCCAATTAATATCCCAAGTATACCAAAAACAGTATATATATTGGCCCATACAGCAGGTACTATTAATATTTCCTTCCAACTCATTTGGTTGGTTTGTCTTTCAATAATATCTTTAATAAAATCCCATACATATGTAAGTATAAATATACTTATAGGTAGTATATATAATTTTTTTCTAAAAATAAAATATCCTACCCCACCAACAATAGGCATAATAACTATATTGTAAAACATCCATTCACTTTCAGAAATTCCCACACCTATAAATGAGCCTAAAATAATCATTTTATTCCTTGCTATGGAAAATAACCATATCTTAATACTAGATTCTCCCTTAAATCGATGAATTGATCTAATTGAACTTAAAAAAGTTTCTGAAACTAAATCTTCTGAAAGGAAGGCATCATTAGTTAAACTCATAAGATATACAAAAACATCCTTTTTCTACTCTTCATATATTTTTTTAATAATTAAATAGAAGACGATGAAAAAGAAACTCTGTTTTTTGATGATGGCTGTATTCTTTTTAGGGATGACAGCTTGTAGTGATGACGACGATGATAAGAAAGAAGCGGTGGCAGGAACCTATACGGG
>USRS01000088.1 GCA_900557165.1 uncultured Clostridium sp. | reverse complement strand
CATTGTTTATAATAGGTATTATTAGTTTTTCAACTTCACTTGCAGTATTTCCTAAGTCTCCATCTAAAAATCCTATTATATCTGCTCTTTTCATGGCTTCTCTTAGACCATTATTTAAAGCATATCCTTTACCTCTATTTTTGCTTTGTGTTATTACATTTATCTTTTGACTTTCTACACTTTTTGCAACTTCTGATGTCTTATCACTAGAGCCATCATCTACTACTATAATTTCGTCTATTTCTTTAATATCTTTTATACTTTCTAGAGTATCTTTTATTTTATTTTCTTCGTTATAAGCTGGTATTATTATACTTATATAGCTCATCTTACATCTCCTTAATAACTTTTGTAAGTTTTATTATTTTGAAAATGGCATTAAATCAGTAACATTTTCTCCTGTTCCATAGTTTCCTACGATGCTTTCATCTTTTATTAACATACTTAAAGATATTTTTCCGATTTCAGAATCGATATTATCTATAGTTGATATTTTTGAATCTGAGCATAATTTTAAAAATTTTGAGTTGCTAGCTTCTCTTTGAACAGCTACTAAATATTTTTTATCTGATTTTAATTTAGATATAATATTTTTTTCTTTTACTTCAAATGTTTTTTGCATGTTTTCGTCTTCATTTTCTCCTACTAAAATTGCAGAATCGTATGAAGCATAATCATCGCTTAAAGATTTGATTTCTATTAACTCTAATTCTTGTAATTTTTCTAAATCTTTTTGTGCATTATCACCATTTAAACAGTCCATTATATAGTTTATACAATCTTGAGATGTTTTTATTTCTTTATCTATATCATTTGATAAAGTTTTTAATTTTTTTTCATCTTCTATAGTATCTCTTACTACTATATTAAATGCCAAATGACCATCTGCATCTTTTATTAAGTTTTCTATTTTATTATTAATAACTATACCTATAACATCTTTTACTAAAGAATCACCATCAGCAAAATCATATGCCATTTTAACAAAGAAATTAAGATTTCCTCTTACTATTTTTATAACCATAGCAGATATATTGTCATTATTATTTTTCATATATTCTACTAATTTATCAATTAATTTTTCTGTAATAACATATATATCTTTATTTAATTTTTCTTTTATTTTGCCTTCAAATAATTCATCAAATCTTTTTTCATCACTAAATTCTTTTGATAAATAAGTTTGTACATGATTATTTAGTTCTTCTTTTATTCCTAATAAAAGAATATTCATAAATTTATCTGTTTTTAAGCTTTTTTGTATATTTAAAATTGATTTTTCACTTATTATTTCTTTTAATGGTTTTTCCATAAATAAATCATAAGCTTTTTCATTTTTTATTATTAAATTTTTTATAATCTCTTCTACATGATTATTTTCCATGTTTTTATTTATAAAATTATTAATATCACTTTCAATTTTACTGTTTACAATATTTACAACTTCCTTAGGCAATACCTCTTCCAATGATTTATTATTTTTTAATTTATTTTCAAAATAAGTTATTATTTTATCTTCAAATTTGTTTACATTATTTAAAGATGATTGAACTTTATTATTAATAAAGTCCAATGATATTAATTTTTCATTTTCTAATTGTAAACATTTATCACTTAACTTATTGCAAATTTTATTATTATGTTTTTTTAATGATTTTACTATAATACTATAAGCTTTTTTACTTATATCACTTTGTTTAGTCTTAATAAAATCTAAAAATACCATGTAGTTACTGTTTTTTATATTTGCTAAAATATGATTTTTTAAATTTACCCTTTGTGATTTAAAAGAATTCACTACTCTATTTCCACTTAATAATTCTTCATCTATAAAATGTGCCATTCCTGAGGCAAAACTATTTTTATGAGATGGAATATATCCTATGGAAAAAATTCTAAATAAAGGTATTCTAGCAATAAATTTATTTTGCTCATATGGACAGAATATCATCCAAAGTGCAATAACATTAGTCATAATACCTACTATCCCCATTAATCCACATGCAATTAGGGTATTAGTAGTATTATTATAGAATCCATAGGCTCCGTTAACATTTTTCATAGTTAATCCAAATATTAATCCTACTATTGTTCCTAAAAATGCACCAAACATAGATAATGGTTTTAATTGTTTGCCCATAAAACTTTGAGCTATATTGCATATTTCCTCTTCGTCTAACTTAATTAAGTTATCATATATTAATTTTTTAACTCTTCCATCTACTAAAGCTGGTAAGTTATTTTTTATACCATCATATAATTTTTCACTTACTTCTTCGTAAATCTCTTCTTTTTTATTTATATTATCAATAATTTTTTCAACTTCATAAGATTTATATTTTTCTAATGAATTTTTAGTAAATTCTACTGTACTTTCACTTATAGAATCAACTATTTTATCTTCATTATTTTTTATCATTTCTTTTAAATTTATATTATTAATACTATTTTTTATTATTTTACTTATGTTCTTTTTGTAAAGAGAATTATTTTTATTTAAAAATCCTGAAACTTTACCTGGTAATCTATTTGAGAATATTTTTACTTGATTTTCACTAAATAAATCTTTTACTTTGCTATTTAACATAGTTTCAATTTTATCGTGAACCAAATTAAATATAGTTTTATCTAAATAAGATATTATTTTTGATTTATTATTATAAGCAATATTATAAAGTTGTGGCTTAATTTTTTTATTAAATAATTTATTTAAGTCTTGATCTATTAATTTTTGTAATGTCTTAGAACTTTCTCTTTTTATTATAATTTTAGATAGTTCTTTTCCATCTTCATTCCATTTTTCTAAGATTAGATTTACTATTTTTTCTTCATTTATTAAATTATTTTTTTCTAATAAATCAAATAAATCTTTTATTTTAGTTTCCACTAATAATTTAATTATCTTAGAATATAGTCCATAAGAATTTTCTTCATTTAAATCGTAGTTTTCTAAGAGGTCTACTATTTTATCTACTATTTGATTTTTTGAAGAAAAATCAGTTAACATTGAGTCCTTAACTTTTAAAATCATAGATTTTCTTAAATCATCCTCAATATTATCTATACTCTCTATGATAGAACCATCTATCATTTCTTCGATTTTTTCTTTATTTTCTTTTATCCATGATGATAAATAAGGAATTATTTTTTTGATTAATTCAGTTAAATATTCTCCTGATGTTCTTCCAAAGTGAATTGGTAAAACTTCAAATAAAGTAAGTTCTATATCTTTTACTGATACGAAAGCTTCTTTAACTAGACTTTCAACATGTTCTTTTCCAGAGTCAGATTTTATTAACTCATCTAACTTTTCATATATAAGTAAACTTAATTTATAAAATTGTTCTTCATTTAAAATTTCATCTAGCGTCTTTGAACCCATTTTATTTTGAAGATTTTTTAGTAATGATTTTATGTCTATTAATGATAAAGATTTATCTATAATACTTTTAATTTCTTTTTTATTATCTAAAACTTCATCAATAGAATTCATTATCTCGCAACTAATAATTCTTGTTACTTTTTCTCCACTTTCTTTATCAATTAATTGATTTAAATATATATTTCCTTCTTCTTCAAATAAATCACTAACTAAAAATTTAATTTCTTCGCTAGAATTAAGGTTGTTTATTATTTCATTGTAAACATAGTCAACTATAAAAAATATTTGTTTATCACTTAATAAATCTTCAACTTTAGTATGTTCACATAAATTATCTATTAATTTAGGCAACACTTCTTTTAAATTATTCTTTAAAAATTCTTCGCCCTTTGATAAAGTTTCAAAATATCCAGGTATATCTTCTATCTTTTCATTTTTAAATACTTCATATAATGATTCTTGGAAGAAATCTTTACTTGTATTTTTTATAGCATTTTGGAAATCCTCTCCTAAGACTTTATTTCTTATTGTCTCAGAATTGATTATATCTCTTTCAACTAAATCACTTACTTCTTCTATGAATTTTTCTTTATTTTTCTTAACTGCTCCACCTATTTTCAACGGTGTATATTCTTTGAATATCATGTTTACTGCATATTTATTAGTAATATATCCAGCCACACCACTAGAAAACATCTGTAGCAATAAAAATAATGCATTGTCTCCTGTAATCATATTTATCACCTATCCGTCTGTTTTATTTTTATAGAAGAGTTATTTTATTAGAACTCTTTGCTATAGTTCTCTTTTAATACGTTTAATACATGTTGTATTTTTTTATCTTTTACAAAATAAGTTATATTAAGTCCATCTTTTCTACTATCTAATATATTATTTTCTTTCAATAATAATAAGTGTTGAGATAATCCTGATTGAGTTATATTATTTAATTTTTTATTTAATTCACCAACTGTCATTGGTTCTTCCAATAAATAATATAAAATCAACAATCTGTTCTCATTTGCTAAAACTTTTAACTTATTTGCTAGTTCTTTTGCTTTTACCTCCACTATGAAACTTCCTTTCTTTTTAGTTATTATAACCATAATGAAATCCAAGTATATTAGCAATAACTAATATACTTAAATTTCATTATTATGTCAATATTTCTCAAAACTACAAGATATATCCTACAAAAAAACTATAAGAAAAATTCTTATAGTTTATAAATTTAATATTTCAATTTAATTTTGATTGATTTACTTTTAATAAATTTGCCAATCTAAGAACTACGGCAGTAATTCCATCATGACCGCATGCATGCATTACTCCTTTATTTTTAGATTTATATTCAAATGAATTTTTTTCTTAGATTAGAAGGACATCTATTTCTGCCCTAAGAGCTATAGTTGGATAATTTAAGTTATTAATTAAAGTTGCAACTACACCAGTTTCTCCTATTATTTTACTTTCTATTCCTATTTTATCTAAATAACTTTTAATGTAATTACTAGTTTCATATTCCTTTTCACTTATTTCTGGATATTGATGTAAATGTCTTCTAATTTTAATTGCTTCTTCTATTAATGAATTATCTATTTCTTTATATTTTTCCATTAATAATTTCCCCTTTAACTATAATTCAAAATGTTTTTTTATAGCATCAACTACACCATCTTCATCATTGGACTTAGCCCTATAATTACAGATTTCTTTAAGTTTAGGGTGAGCATTTTCCATTGCATAACTATATTTACAATTTTGCATCATTTCAAAATCATTTAAATAATCTCCAAATGCCATAGTTTCATCAAAAGAAATATTATAATTTTCTTGAATTATTTTAATAGCTTCACCTTTGTTTACGCCTATGTTCATTAAATCTACCCAATTATGCCCAGATAAACATACAAGTAACTCTCCATTGTATTTTTTTAAAATTTCATAGGCATTTTCTTCTGCATTTGTCGCATCAAAAACTGCCAATTTACAAATTTTATCCTTTTCTATTACATCCATTAAATCATCTACATTTTCTAATTTTTCATAATACATTTTTGCATTTTCTAAAAAAATCTCATCATTATTTTCTATATATGCTGATTTTACTCCGCATAAAATTGGATAAATATCTTTGCCTTTTCTTACATCATTTAAAGCTTTTTTCAATTCATGTTTATTAATTTCATCAGTATAAATTGATTTTCCATTGTTATCATAAACAATTGAACCATTATCACTAATATATACTAAGTCTTCTTTTACATCCTTAAAATTATCTAATAAATTAAAATACTGTCTCCCACTGGCTATAGCAAACTTAACATCTTTTTCTTTTAATTTTTTTATCAAATCAAATAAGTCTGGTGATAAATTTTTATTGCTATCTAATAATGTTCCGTCCATATCTGCTGCAATTAGTTTTACTGCCATATACTCTTCTCCCTTTGTTTTTATTTATAATTATATCATTAAATATAAATCTATTAATTTTACTTATTTTTTATTATATAAAAATTATTTAATCAAACATAAATATTGACTCATCATATTTATCGTAAATTTTTTTATTGAAACATACAAAATAAATCTTTTCAATTTTGTCTTTTGGGTATTTTATCAACATATCTCCAACAGCTTTGCACGCTACTACACAAGCTTTTTCATAAGGATAACCATATACTCCTGTAATTATGCTGGAAATGCTATTGTTTTATATCTTCATTTATTATTTCAACTCTCTCACTTAATTTTTCACTTTTAAAATCTATTTTGTTTATCAATTCATAAACTTCATCTTTTCCCCTTAAATTTTCAAACCATTTCTTAGGTATATTTTCAAAACCATATAAAGCACCTGCTATACCTCCAGCAACTGCTGCTGTTGTATCTGTATCATTGCCCAGCGCTATAGCTTTTTTTATAGTTTCTTCATAAGAATTACTTTCTTTTATTACTTTAAAACTACTTTTCAAACAATCAACAACATATCCTGTTCCCTGCTCTTTTACTACATCATGAGGTAATATTTTACTAAGAAGGGATTCTAAATATTCTTTTTTGTCCATATAAATATTTTTTAATTTATTTACACTTATTTCATATTCTTCCTTCATTTCTCCAACTTCATATTTTTTAGATATATATAATAAAGTATCTTTTCTTTCATCCTTACACTTATTGACATACTCTTTTATAAATTCATCTAATTCATCCAATGCTTTAAGACCTAATTTATATGATATAATTACATTATCAATGCATGTGTATTCTTCCAATTCTTTTGCATTACTATCTAATTCATATTGTAAAAAAGATGTTGTAATACTTGTACTTCCATGAGCTATTCTTTCCTTTTCCAATATGACAGCTGGGATATTATTTTTTGAAAAATAATATCCCACAATTGAACCTGTAACACCACCACCCACAATTATTACTTCAGTATCTATGTCCTTAGTAAGATATTCATACTGTTTTTTATGTTTATTTATTTTCGTAAATATGGGGTCACCATGTACATTTTGCAATGTCATTTATATCACTCCTTCTTATTTTTATATAAATCCAGATTTATCTTAAATCTACAATCCTCTGGTATATTTAATAAATTATCTAAATCATTAAAGAATTTTTTCACTAATTCTGAATCTAAGCTTTCTTTCACTGGAGCTTCAAAATAAGGTATATGAATATTATTTTCTTTCAACATATTATCTAGTACTGTTGTCATAACTCCATAAATTGCTTTTTCCTTTTTCTTAGAAATATCTTCTACTATTGATTCTGTATGATATTTATTAGTCTTATGTTTTCCCCAATAAATGCTACAGTTTGGACTACCTTGTATACCTATATAACATAGTGGTGTGTTGTTATTATTTTTCAACTCACAAACCATATCCACATATATACTTAATTGTTCTCTACAGTATTCTTTAAAAAATACATTATCATATTGTTGTCTTCCTTGTGGATTTCTCCAATATCCCATTGCTGTAAATTCTGGACATGGTAATTGTATTATAGCTATATTTTTACTTAAAAAATATTCACATACTAATTTTGCAACATGAAATCTTCTGCCTAGTATGTGAACTCTTGTAGCTGGATTTAATAAACAATGAGATACTAATACAAAATACCTCTTTTTCGGCATAATTCTCTCCTTTTATTAATTATTTGTAAATTATTTTTTGCTAAAAAACATATATTATGCAATTGCCATATTTCACAAAAAAAAAGAGACTAAGCATCTCTACTTAATCTCTTTGAATAATTATTTTTTTAATTTTACTACAGTCTCACAGTGAGGTGTATTTGGGAACATATCCATTAACTTAACTTTTTCAACTTTGTATCCGTAAGCTTCAAATCCTTTTAAATCTAAAACTAAAGTTCTTGGATTACATGAAATATAAACTATTTCATTTGCACCAAATCCAGATATATCTCTTATTGCATCTTTGTGAACACCTGGTCTTGGTGGGTCAACAACTATTAAATCAGGTTTAGCTTCTAAGTTTTTAACAACTTTAGCAACATCACCTGCTATAAATTCACAATTATCAAGTCCATTTAATTTAGCATTTTGATTAGCAGCAACAACAGCTTCTTCTATTAATTCTATACCATAAACTTGTTTAGCAGCACTTGCCATAACTTGTCCTATAGTTCCTGTACCACTATATAAATCGAATAATACTTTCCCTTCGTGATCGCCCACAAATTCTCTAGCTATAGTGTAAAGTTTTTCAGCACCGTTAGTATTTGTTTGGAAGAATGAGAATGGAGATATTTTAAATCTAAGACCTAAAACAACTTCTTCTATATAATCTCTTCCATGTAAAACTCTTAACTCATCACAGTTAACTGCATCAGCAAGACCATCATTTATAGTGTGTAATATACTTACTACTTCTGCTTTTGTTCCAAGATTTAATATCATATCTTTGTACTCAGTCATATCAAAATCAATTTGAGTAGTAGTTACTATGTTAACCATTAATTGATTTGTGTTAACACCTTTTCTAACAACTAAGTTTCTTAAGAAACCTTGATGAGAATTTATTCTGTAGTAAGGAAGTTCTTTTTGTCCAAAATATTCAACTGTAGAAGTTAATACTTTTATAAAGTCTTCATCTACCAATCTACAATCATCAACAGTTATTATGTCTAAATGTCTACCTTTTTTGTGCATTCCTAAAGTAAGAGGTCCACCTTTTACTTCATCACCAAAAGTATACTCCATTTTATTTCTGTATACTCTTTCATCTGGACTTCCTTCTATTCCTAAGAACTCAAACCCTCTTATATCTTGTTCTTCAAATAATTTTAAAACTTGTTCAGATTTTATTTCTAATTGTTTTTCATAAGGAACTGATAATATAGAACATCCTCCACATTGTCCAAAATGAGCACATGTTTCTTCTGTTTCAATTGGTGAGTTTTCCACAACTTCAAGTAGTTTTACTTCAGCTTTTTCACTTCTTGCTTTTTTTACAATAGCTTTAACTTTTTGACCAATTATTCCACCTTTCATTTTTACTTTTCTTTTGCCTATTAAAGTTGAAGATTCTCCTCCAAACTCCATAGAACCTATTTCAAATTCAATTATGTCTTTTCTTTTCACTATAATTTCCTCCGCTATTTTATCTTTCTTCTATTAATTTAACTTCTTCATCAGTTAATTCTCTATATTCACCTAGACCTAAATTTTCATCTAGCATTAATTTACCCATAGACAGTCTTTTCAAGTATACTACTTTTTTGCCTACACTCTCAAACATTCTTTTTACTTGGTGGAATTTTCCTTCATGTATAGTAAGCTCTATTTCTGATTGTTCTCCACTTTCAAGTATTTTTAATTGTGCTGGCATAGTTTCATATCCATCATCCAATGTAACACCGGCTTCAAAAGCCTTTATATCTTCTTCTGTAACTCTTCCTTCTATTTTAGCATAATAAGTCTTCGGTACGTGTTTTTTAGGAGATAATACTCTATGAGCAAGTTGTCCGTCATTAGTTAAAACCAAAAGACCTTCTGTATCTTTATCTAGTCTTCCTACTGGAAATGGTTCAAAAGCTAAATAAGATGAATCTATTAAATCTAAGACAATTGGATCTCTTTTATCAAAAGTTGCTGATAAATATCCATCAGGTTTGTTCATCATTATATAAACAAATTCTCTATAATTTACTACTTCATTATTGAACTCTATTTTATCCACATCAGTATCAACTTGTGTACCAGGATTTGATATAACTTTATCATTTACTTTTACCATTCCCTTTTTGCAGTACACTTTTAATTCAGCTCTACTTCCATATCCCAAATTAGAAAGAATTTTATCAATTCTTAATTTTTTCGCCATTATATTTTACCACCTTTTGAGAAGTATTTTTATTTTGATTAAAATTTATTTTTCATCATATAATCTCTATTATATATTATATTTTTAATTTTTGCTTATTATAAATTTAACTATATACTCTTTTTTAATTTGGTTATATAATATAGATGATGGGTAAGTTTTATAAGTTTTAAACTTAGTTAAAATTTGGAGGTTTAAACATGTTAGTTTCTGCAAAAGAAATGCTAGTTAAAGCAAGAGAAGGAAAATACGCAGTAGGTCAATTCAATATAAATAACTTAGAATGGACAAAAGCAATATTATTAACTGCACAAGAAAATAATTCACCAG
>USRS01000087.1 GCA_900557165.1 uncultured Clostridium sp. | reverse complement strand
ACTCTCTCATTAAGATTTCGGTTAGTAGCTCCGGGATGTTTTTCATTATATACTTTGTACTGGACTTTCACCATAACCAGCTCGCTAAAACTTAGTAGTATAACTACTCTTCCCTTCACAGCATTTATTTATTAATTTTGATATTTTTAATAATATATTAATTAATAAATAATGTCAATAAATATTTTAAATATTATTATTTAGACATTAAAATAGGGAGGAAACTCCCTATTTTTAAGAATCTTTTAAGTTTTACTTCCGTTATCCACCCAGTCTTTAGCTTCTAATACACTCTCTAATGATGGTATAGTAACTTTACTATCTGGGTATTCATCATCTTTATTTAAAATAGCTGCTGTATAAGCACTATTTACACGAGTAGTAGAATATAGACGTTCATTATCTTTTCCGCTAAGTTGTCTACTTACTCCATGATTTATATTTTCATTTGTATTATTCAAATAGTACCTCCTTTTATATTTTTTATTAATAACCTCCTTTTTATATTTTTTATTTTTATTATTTTTTACTAAATTTTTATAATCATTCACATAAAAAAAATTATTAAATTTTGTTAGCAATAGCATTTATAGTATCTTTAAGATTCAATACTCCAAATCCTTGAGAATCATTTGGAAAAGTATATATAGAATTTTTTGTAGCACCCAACATTAAATATGTTTTTAATACATTAGTAAATAATAATTTCCTTTGATAAACTTCTTGTTGGCTAATATAATCCATCATCAAAGCCAATATTCCAGCAGTTAAAGAACTACTAACCCCTGTACCTGTTGATTTTATATAGTTATTATTTATATATGTGGAAATTATATCTACACCAGGAGCTACTATATCTGGTTTTAATACTACTTTTGTTCTTAGGGGACCTTTAGATGATCCAATCCACATACTATCTGTTTTATCATTAAAAGCTCCTACAGTTATTACATTTTCTGTTGATGCGTATAAAGTTATTGTTGCAAATGAATTTGGATCTAAAAATCTAGTATTACTAGGTATTAAATTTCCATTTGGAAGATAAATATCAAATTCTCCACTAGTTTCAAATTCTAAAAATAATCTTAAAGTCCATATACCAGGTTTTATATCTTCAATTAATATCTCTACTTCTTCATTTCCTGATAATATCCATGGATAAAAAATCTGAATTGTATATTTTGAGTTTTCTAAGTTAAAGTCCCCACTAAATGCTTCTTCATCAGGAGCATATTCAACTTTATAACTCAGTTGTCCCGATGGAGATATTACTGCCACAGACCCTCTCCCAGGACCATTAGCTCCTATGGTTATAAGGAGATTTTTTTGTTCACCAACTTCTAAAATTACGTCTTCATAAGGAGAATCGGTATTTGCATTTCCTTCATAATGTATATTGGTATCTCCTTCATTTCCTGCTCCTGATACTATTACAACTCCAGATGATTCTAAATAATCAAAGGTTTCCAAAAAGTTTGTAAGTATTACAGACCTTGCTCTTTCACCTATTGTTAAATTTATTATAGTCGGTATATTTAATCTTTCTGACACATCACAAACATATTTAATTGCAGCTAAAAAATCTGTATTTAAATAATTTATTCTTCCTTGCATATAAGTACCTTCATAATGTTTCAATTTAACAATTATAAGCTCACTTTTAGTTGCTACTCCTTTATATAGTGGGTTTAATCTGCCATTTCCTGTAGCAATCCCTGCCGCTATTGTTCCTGTTCCTATATTATCTTTAGTTAAATTATCATTATTTTCTGCAATAGCTTTATTTATATCTTCTCTAGTAAATTCACTTCCAAAAATAGCTCCTGTAGGAGGTGGATTACTATTTCCCTCTTGATCCCATATGGAAACTATTTTGCTTGTTCCATCTTCATTTATAAAATCGGGGTGTAAGTAATCTATTCCCGAATCTATTATTGCAATTAACGTTCCTGTTCCATCTACAGATATATATGGATTATTTTCTATATAACTAGTTCCAGATGCATTTGTTACAGTTTCTCCATTTACTACTCCATCACCTATTTTTATTAAAGAACTCATTGGAATTGCCTTTTTCCATATACTAACTTGCTCTATATCATCTAATATTGTTGGATCAAAATCTTCATTTGTATATACTACTACTAATTTATCATTTAACACCATATAATTGTTTATATTCTTTTCTCGTAATCCTTGGCCTATATCACCTTGATATACAATAGTATAAGATTTTTCCATAATAAATATTTCTCCTATCTAAAAATTTCAAAAGTAGATCTTAAATTTAATAATCCATATCCAGTACTATTGTTTGGATATACTACTCCATCTAATCTATTGGCACCTGCTCTAAGTAATGTTCTTATTTTTTGAACAAAGGCTTTTGTTGGATAATTATTTTCCACCAATACATATTGCATAAACATTGCTACACATCCAGATGTATAGCTAGCTGCAGGAGACGTCCCTGTAATCATTGCATATTTTCCTCCTGGGTATGGTCCTATAATATTTACTCCTGGTGCTACAATATCTGGTTTTTGCAACCCTGAAATAGTTAATCCTTTAGATGAACCTTGCCATAGTCCACGATTTCGGCTATCATATGCTCCCACAGTTATGGTATCATTATAAGTTGAAGGATAATTTATTGTATTATTTGGATTTGGATTGCTAAATTTAGTATCAGGTTTTATAAAGGACCTATTTGGTAAATATATATTATAGTTTCCATTAGTTATATAATCTCCTATCAATCTAATTTTCCATATACCTCTTTTAACATTTATCAAGTTTATTATAGACTGTTGCTGACCAGAATAAGTTGTAGGATATATATAGGTAATTGAATATAATGTATCTTCAAAATCAAATCTTCCCTCAACAGCATTGTAATCACTTACATCAGCAATTTTACTAATTTCACCTGTAGGACTTACTACAGCTACCTTAGCTGTGTCAGGCTTATCTAGCCATATTTGAATTTCAACATTTTCTTCTTCGCTATCCACCTCTAATTCAACATCTTTTACATCATTGCTAAATTGTAATTTTCCACTTGTGTGTGTTTGTGTATTTCCTTCATCTCCTGCTCCCGATACTAAACAAAGTCCCCTTGTATAAAAAGGCTTTATTTTCAACATACTTTTATATGATACCCCCACTAAACTATTTGTTCCTACTACAGTATTTATAACTAATGGTCTGTTTAATTGTTGAGATTTTTCATAGGCATATTGTTGGCCTGCATACAACATTGCATTGCTATAATATCCATCAATCTTATTCATCTTCACTATTATAAGCTGTGCATCTTCTGCCACACCTGCATATTCCGAGTTTACATTGCCAAGTCCTGCACATATTCCAGACAAAATAGTTCCATAACCTTCTTCATCACTAGATAAGCTATTATCATTATTTTTTATAGCTTCATTTATCTCTTCTCTCGTATATTCTCTTCCTATTTTATGACCCCTTGGTGGATTTCCTTCCTTTGTTTGATCCCATAAATAAAGTATTTTTGATGTTCCATCAGGATATATAAAGTCAGGATGTAAGTAGTCTATACCTGTAGCAATTATCGAAATAATTACTCCCCTTCCACTTAAATTAATATTTGGATTATTTTTAAAAAAGTTAACACCAATCTCTTCATTAGCGCTTATACCACCTACAGTTCCTTCAACTATTTGTCCAAGCATTGAGATTCTCGAAAGAGGATCTAATCTATCAATAAATTCATTTGATATAATTTCTCTTATTATGTTTAAATTATAATTATTAAAAAATACAATGCCAAAGTTATCACTTATCTGATAAAATTCTATATTATCACCATACTTTTCTAAACTTTCTATAAATCCAGGTTTAAAAAGTATATTTACTCCAGCTCGAATATTACCTTGTCTAAACAAATTTAAATCTATAACTTTATTTTTACTTTTTATCTTATACTTACGCTTTTTTCTCTTTTTTCTATAAAGGTAGTCCATTTCACTATTTATGTTTTCAATTTGACTTAATTCTAATGTGGATAAGTTTAAAAATCCATAACCTTCTCTGTTATTAGGATAAGTAACATTATTATTTCTTCTAGCTGATTTTAAAAGAAGTGCTTTTAATTTAGCAGAATATAAAAATTCATCGTTTTTATTTACTATTCCCCATTGATGAAATAAAGAACATACTCCCGTTATATGTGGTGTAGCCATGCTAGTTCCTGTTAATGCCCCTTGATTTCCACCAGGTAAATATGAAATTATATCCTGGCCTGGAGCTAAAATATCTGGTTTAAATACACAAAAATTGTCATCTCCTTCTCCTGAAAATATGGATACTACATCTGTTCTTGAATTATAGCTACCAACTGTAATTACTCTCTTTGATGTTCCTGGAACTGTTACAGTTAGCTGCGTTGTAGGAGTTAAAAATCGTGTATCTTGACTAAGTCCTTCTGATGTTGGAAGATAAATATTTATAGTTCCATTTACAATATTAATTGGTGTAAATACTATTTTCCATATACCAGGAGTTATAGTTGTGCTTGTAGTTAGTTGAAAAGTTACTCTTCTTTCCAATGAATATGGTGCTATTGGATAAAAATATCCCTTTATCCTTGTACTTCCTATGGAATTTCTAATTTCTCCCGATGTTAAAGATATGCTTTGTGTCCTTTGATTTGATGGATTTACTAAATAAACATTAAAATCATCAGCAAAATTAGGCCATATATTTATATTTATGATAGTTTCATTTTCTCCTATGGTAAGTTCCACTTCTTCTGTTTGATTTGTTAGTTGTATTTGTTTGTGTCCCCCCTTAGATCTATTATTTCCTGCAGCTACAACAATATTATTTTTCCAAAACAAACACATATCATCAATATATTGTTCAAACAAAGATTGACCTCTATGAGAACCTTCATTGCTTCCATAGCTCATATTTATACTTACAGGCATATTTAGTTCCAATGATTTATCTAAAATAAATTTAATAGCCCTCATAAATTCTGTGCTTCTAGAATAATAATCCACATTTCTTCTTCCAACCTTTACAACTATCATACTTGCTTCATTAGCAATTTGGGCACATATTCCAGCCACATGTGTTCCATGTGTAGCTCCTGTTGATATAGGTATTTGTAATTGTCCGTTTATAGCATTATTTATGTCCTCGTTAGTGTACAAAGTACCTTCTTTAAAACCTTCTGGAGGATTTCCATTAATACCTTGATCCCAATAATATAATATTTTAGATTTCCCATTACTATCTTTAAATACTGGTAAAGTATAGTCTATTCCAGAATCAATTAAACCTAATATTGTTCCCTTTCCAGTTAAACCTGATGTATTTTTAAAATTAGTAATACCCGTACTAGAAAAACTATTCGTATCTTGCGTTTCTAGAATAAATGGTTTTTCAATATATTCTATTTCACGATAATTTAGTAAATTATCAAACTTAGTGGGATCATCTGAAGTTATTATGGCATATATAGGACTTAATATTTCCACACTTACGCCCAATTCATTTTCTAATTTAAGAATATCTCCATTATACTTTACTATCACTTCATAATCTATTTTAATCACCTTCCTAAAATAAATATCTGAAATACCATTATTTATTAATTATATTAAAATTCATACGACTTTATGAGTTTCATCAAAAAACAAAAGCCTCAGCAATCTGAGGCTTCTACTTATGTGTATCTTGAATTTTTTTACCTAATCTTCCTAACATATTCTTTGAAAAGCTAGAAATCTCTTTTGGAACACATCTAGAATTTGCTAATAAAGTATAAATTTCCAAAGCTCTCTTATAGTCTTTTTTACCTGTATAAGCTTTATAAGCTTCTTGTGCTAATTCCTTTGATATTATATCTATTCTTTTTCTTCTTCTTCCCAAAATAATTCTCCCCTAATTATTCTTTTACTAAATATATATTAAAATTTATATATATTATGAATAATTTGAGTTACGGTTTTTCTATCTTTTCTTCTTCCTTTTTCTCTTCTTTTTCAATAGTATCTCTTATACTTTCAATATTACTTGGTTTTGAAGTTCCTTCTTCATTTCTACCTACAACATAAATATCATAAGCAATTTCCTTTGTATCTTTATCTATATCAAAGCTTATAAAAGTATTAGATTTTTCCAAAAAATCTTCCTGTGTAATTGACTTGTATAACTCATATTTAGAACTATCACTTAATTCATTTTTTATATAAATATCATAATTTGTAGCTCCATTTAATATATCCCAACTTAAATTAATATTAAGTTTATTTTCTTTTATATCATATTTTGCTACTAAGTTTTTAATCAAACTATTTTTAAGAGTACTTTCTTTTACATGTATAGTTATCACTTCTATTCTTTTATTTTCACCTTCACCACAACTTATAGTTATCTTCTCACTACCTTCCCTTATTCCTAAAATAGTACCATCAGGTTCAAAAGTTACTGATCGTTGCACAGGAAGTTTTGATTGAGAAAATTTATATGAAATTTTAGGAGATCTTAAATTTCTTGGATAAGTTATAATTTTAGGTTTTAATTGAATCACTTCTCCTACTTCTATCTCAAAATTATTATCAATTTCTATGCTCTTTACTCTTGCCACAATATTTAGCCTAATAGCTTCTACTTTATCCTTTGATTTTGCATAAATAGTTGCTCTACCAACACCAACTGCTTCTACTTTATTATTAGCAATTCTCAAAACGTTTTCATTAGAACTTTCATAAGTTACCTTATAAGTATTGTTGAATTCTTTATAGTCTACTTGCACTGAACTGCTAAGCTCTGCTTTATCACCCACGTATTTTAAATCACCATCTAAGCATACATTTAAATCCTCAACCTCTGGATCCACTACAAGAATAGTTACTTTTTGCAGTACCCTAGAATTTTTCATAACTGCAACAGATGTATATCCTGTTTTTAGAGCTTTCAATATAACTGTATTTTCTTCATTTTTATAATTATCTTTTAATTTAATTGTTTTTGAGTTATCTAAAATTGAAAATTTTATTTTTGGATCTTTAGCATATTGAGGAATTTTTATATAATCACCAGCAGATAAAACTACATCATCTCCTAGCTTAACTACATATTTGTCTATATCTTGTATATATTCCCCTTCTATAATCTTAATATTTACACCTTTAATCATAGGTGATATTACTCCTACTTTAAAAACATAGTATTGAGCAACAAATAATAGAGGGATAAATAAACATAATAATATAATTTTTTTATCTTTATTTAAACTTTTCATCTCAACCCTCCCTGATAACTATTTACTATAAATCAAATAAATATATCTACTATTATTACTATTATTTATAATTTATATAAATCCTTGTTTAACTTAAATAAATATTATTTTAAAATAATATTTATTTTCCTATAAAATCTCACTATTTTTATTGCTTTAATTTATAATCATTATTCTCCATATTCCCATTATTATCAATAATTAATTTTTTTAAAACTAAAATATTTTTCTATAATTTAATATTAGTATTTGTATATAAATTTAAAAATTATTATAATATTTGTAAGTATAATTTTGTTGAGGGAGGATTTATTATGGAGAAAATTAGTAAAAAAAGGAGTTTTAAACAATTTGCTAAAGACAAAAATATTGAAATATCAGTTCAAAGATATTTAATTGATGCTCTAAGCTATATGGCTCTTGGTCTTTTTGCATCTCTTTTAATTGGAACAATTTTTAATACACTGGGAGATAAATTAAATATTTCTTTATTTACAGAAGTTATCAATCCAATGGCAAAACAGGTAACTGGTCCTGCCATAGCAGTAGCAATTGCTTATGGACTTCAAGCACCTCCTTTAGTTATGTTTTCATGTGCTTTAGTTGGATCTTGTGGTAATGAACTTGGTGGTCCAGTAGGTGCTTTTGTTTCTACTATTTTTGCAGTAGAATTTGGTAAAATAGTTTCTAAAGAAACTAAAATTGATATTCTTATAACACCTGCTGTTACTATTTTAGTTGGTGTTTTTATATCTGAATTTACAGGACCTGCTGTATCTGCTTTCATGACCTCTTTTGGTAATTTAATAATGAAAGCTACAGAAATGCAACCTATACTTATGGGAGCTTTAGTTGCAGTTTTAGTAGGTATTGCCCTAACTCTTCCAATTAGTAGTGCTGCTATTTGTATAATGTTAGAATTAAGTGGATTAGCCGGTGGCGCTGCCACAGTTGGATGTTGTTGCCAAATGGTTGGTTTTGCTGTTATGAGTTATAAGGAAAATGGTCTGGGAGGCCTATTTGCCCAAGGAATTGGTACATCCATGTTACAAATGTCAAACATAATAAAAAACTGGAAAATTTGGATACCACCAACTCTAGCATCTGCTATTATAGGACCTTTATCTACAACTGTTTTTAAAATGGAAAATATTCCAATAGGTTCTGGTATGGGAACTTGTGGATTAGTTGGCCAGTTTGGTACAATTACAGCTATGGAAGCTGCAAATAAAGGCGGTTCTATGATGTGGATAGGTATTTTACTGCTTCATTTTATTTTACCTACCATTGTAACGCTTTTAATTGCTAATTTTATGAGAAGAAAAAATCTTATAAAACCTGGCGATTTAAAATTAGATATATAAATTTAAAGATGTTTTTCATACATAACAAAAAGGCTGTATAATTACAGCCTATTTTAATACATTTTTTAATAACCAATCTATAGAACCTTTAGCTTGTTTCCATAAATCAATTGATTCTTCACAGTAGTAGTTTGCTTCACTGAATAATATTGGGTTTATATATACTCCTGACATTTCCATGAAAGCAGTCCATTTTATTAGTTTTAATGCTATATATTTATTGCTATTTAAAGCTTGTTTTAAAGCATCTTTTGCCATAAACATATTGTTGTTTTTGTAGTAGTATAATACTTTACTGTATAACCATATTGCTGATTTATCAGTGCTGTATTTTTTAAATAATTCGTTTATTTCTTTTCTTGAATTACGTTTTATTAATATATTAACTAATTTATATCTTATTCCTTGGTTATCTAAAGGATTTAAGCCTAATAATAATTCATATACTTTTATAGCATCATCATAATCTTTATTTTCATTTAATGCATTTCCTAAATCTTGTAGGGCTATCATGTATGGTTTTGTTGTTTCATCTTTCCAGTAAGCAACTTCACCATCTTTGTTTATCATTTCTGATGAAACTTTTATAGCATTTTCAAAGTTTTCAACTTTTTCTTTTATATCAGCTGATTCATGAGCTTTCTTCATGAATGATTTATACATCTCTTCTTTTTCATTTTTTACTGTTGCTACTGGCGCTTCAGTTGTTACAGCAACTTCTTCTTTAACTTCTAATTCTTCAGTCGTTTCATTAGTAGCAGTTATCATAACTATTGAATCATTTTCTTCTATATTTAATAATTCTTTAACAGCTTCAGCTTTATTTTTTATCGTTCCAGCTGATACTCCTATTTTTGAAGAAAAATCTTTTTTAGTCATGTACATTGGGTGTTTTTTATTAAATACTCCGTTCATATCTAACACTATGTTTAATATTGAAGCAGCCCATATATCAGTTCTTGACGTTTCTAATATTTGTTCATTTGCTTCTTCCATTTTATCTAGAATTTCTAAAGCTTTATTTGAAAATTCTGCATTTAAATTTTCATTAGAAAAATTCATTATTATGTCTTTTATTTGTAATTTTGTATTGCTCATTAACTTCCTCCATATTATATTAAAATAACACTATTTACTATTATATCATTTTTTTGCGAAATGTATATTTAAACTTTAAATTTCTTTAATATATGATAATTAAATTTTATTTTTGAAAATTATTTTCTTTAGTATAAAAAAACTCTAGGAATATCCTAGAGTTTAATATTACTCATTTATTACAGTTGCTATAAATACTAAATCTTCTTCACCTATATTTTCAATACAGTGTTTATTTCCATCTGCAGTATATATAGCATCACCTTCACTTACTTCTACTTCTTGGCCATTATCTAAGACTTTTCCTTTGCCACTTAAAATATAGTAAATTTCAAAATCATCTACATGATCGTGCATTCCTATGGAATTTCCTTTTGGTATAGTGATTTTAGAAAATAATTTTGCCTTATTTCTTAAATTTTCACCTTCCACAATAAATTCCCTTTTAACTAATCCCCTACCATTTTTTAAATTAGATTCATCAACCCTAATTTGTGATTTCCTTATTATCATATAAGTTCCCCCTCGTATAATAATGTATATAAATTAGGCTTCACGTCTAGCCTTTAAATG
>USRS01000086.1 GCA_900557165.1 uncultured Clostridium sp. | reverse complement strand
AACTACTTTAATCGGTAGACGTGGACAAACTTTAGATGCTGTTCAATTCTTAACTAGTTTAGCTCTTAATAAAATAAATAAAGATTCTCACTCTAGAGTATTAGTTGATATAGAAAACTACAGAGAAAAAAGAGAACAATCTTTAATTAGATACGCAAACAAAGTAGCTAGAGAAGTAGCTAAAACAAAGAAAACAAAAAAACTAGATTATATGAATCCATATGAGAGAAGAATTATACATTCTGCTCTTCAAAATGATAAGTATGTAATTACTTACAGCGAAGGAGAAGAGCCACATAGAAGATTAGTAATTGAGTACAAAAGATAATTTAAAGACCTCCTAAGATTTAGGGGGTTTTCTTTTTAACGATTATTTTTTAAAATATTTTGATAGATATTTATAGAATTTGTAATTTAGGTATAAAATGTTAATAAGCGGTTATACAAAATTAAATTGAGATTTGAAATGTAATTAAAAAGTATAGAGGTGATAAATTTGTTTATAGATGATACAATAGCAGCGATTGCTACAGCACCTGGAGAAGGTGGAATCGGAATAATAAGAATAAGTGGAAGCAATTCATTAAAAGTTGCAGAAGAAATATTTAAAGCTGTATCTGGTAAAAAAATAAGTGAATATAATTCAAGAACATTAGTGTATGGAAATATATTTGATGGAGAAAAAAGAATAGATGAAGTTTTAGTAGCTTATATGAAAGGACCTAACTCATACACAGGTGAAGACGTAATAGAAATAAATTGCCACGGTGGATTTATTTCAGTTAAAAAAATATTAGAACTAATATTAACTAAAGATGTTAGATTAGCAGAAGCTGGTGAATTTACAAAGAGAGCATTCTTAAACGGAAGAATAGATTTATCTCAAGCAGAAGCAGTAATAGACGTAATAAAATCTAAAACTGATAAAGCACAAGAGGTTGCTCAAAATCAATTAGAGGGTTCTTTAGCGAATAAGATAAAAAGTTTAAGACTTAAAGTTACAGAAGTTTTAGCACAATTAGAAGTTTCTATAGATTTCTCTGATGAAGATGTAGAAGATGTTACTTATAAAGAAATAGAAGAAAAATCTTTAGAGTTAAGAGAAGAAATTAAAAAATTATACGATTCAGCTGAAAGCGGAAAAATACTTAGAGATGGATTAAAAACAGTAATAATAGGTAAACCAAACGTAGGGAAATCTTCACTATTAAATTCTATATTAGGAGAAAATAGAGCGATAGTAACAGAAATAGCTGGTACTACAAGAGACGTTATAGAAGAATTCGTAAATATTAAAGGAATCCCACTAAAAATAGTGGATACTGCCGGAATAAGAGAAACAGAAGATATAGTTGAAAAAATAGGTGTACAAAAATCTAAAGAGTCTATAGATTCAGCAGATTTAGTGATAATAGTTTTAGATTCATCAAAACCATTAACTGATGAGGATTTAGAAATATTAGAAAGTGCAAAAAGCAAAAAAACTATAGTTTTATTAAATAAAATAGATTTAGATCAAGCAATAGATGAAACAGCTATTGAAGAATTTGTAGGAAAAGATAATATAATAAAAATTTCAGCACTTAAAAATGAAGGAATTGAGCAAATACATGATAAAATAGAGGCGATGGTATTTGCCGGAGATGTTAAGAGTTCTTCAAGTGTTGTTATAACAAACTCAAGACATAAAGATGCATTATTTAAAGCTTATAACTCAATAAATGATGCTATAGCTGGAATAGATCAAAGATTACCATATGATTTCATAGAAGTAGATTTTAAAAATATTTGGGACTACTTAGGATATATAAATGGAGATACTGTACAAGAAGACTTACTAGATACTATATTTGCTAACTTCTGTATAGGTAAATAAAAAATAAACTTAAATAAAGTTACTTGATAAGAGAGACGATTAATAACATATTATCGTTTTACGTGAAACATTATTTAAGAAAGGAGATATCATGCAAACATATAATGCAGGAAATTATGATGTAATTGTTGTTGGAGCAGGACATGCTGGATGTGAAGCGGCATTAGCTACAGCAAGAATGGGTCATAAAACATTAATAATAACATTAACATTAGACTCAATTGGTATGATGCCATGTAACCCATCAATAGGTGGAACAGGTAAAGGTCAATTAGTTAAAGAGGTTGACGCTCTTGGTGGAGAAATGGGTGTAAATACAGACAAAACATTTATACAAAGTAGAATGTTAAACACAGCTAAAGGTCCAGCTGTACACTCATTAAGAGCTCAGGCTGATAAATTTAAATATCATACAGAAATGAAGAAAACTCTTGAAAATGAGCCAAACTTAGATATAGTTATGGATGAAGTTGTGGATATACTTCATGATGGAAATGTTGCAACGGGAGTAGTAACTAAATTAGGTTGTGCTTATAATGCTAAGGCAGTAATTCTTGCAACAGGAGTTTACTTAAACTCACTAATTTATATAGGTGAATCAACTTATAAAGAAGGACCTAATGGATTAGGATATGCTGCATCATTAACAGATAAATTAGTAGACTTAGGTTTAAATATGAGAAGATTCAAAACAGGAACTCCTGCAAGAATTCACAGAGACAGTATAGATTTTTCTAAGATGGAAATTCAAGAAGGTGATAAAAAAATAACACCATTCTCATTCATGAGTGATAAGTTAGAAATAGACCAAGTTCCTTGTTATTTAGCAAGAACAAATCCAGAAACTCACAAAATTATATTAGATAATATAGAAAGATCAGCAATGTATAGTGGAAAAGCAAAAGCTACAGGTGCTAGATATTGTCCATCAATAGAAGATAAAGTAGTAAGATTTAGCGATAAAGAATCACACCAAACATTTGTTGAACCGGAAGGTTTAAATACTAAAGAAATGTACATTCAAGGTATATCTACAAGTTTACCATTTGAGGTACAAGTTCAAATATATAGATCAATGAAAGGTCTTGAAAATGCTCATATAATGAGACCTGCTTATGCTATAGAATATGACTGTATAGACCCAACACAATTAAAAGCAACATTAGAAATAAAAGTGATGGAAAATCTATATAGTGCAGGACAATTCAATGGTACTTCAGGATATGAGGAAGCAGCAGCTCAAGGTCTTATAGCTGGTATAAATGCTGCATTAAAAATACAAGGTAAAGAACCATTTATATTAGATAGATCAGAAGCATATATAGGTGTTCTAATAGACGACTTAATAACTAAAGGAACTAATGAACCTTACAGAATGATGACTTCAAGATCTGAATACAGACTATATCTAAGACAAGATAATGCTGACATGAGACTTACTGAAAAAGGTCGTGAAATAGGTCTTGTAAAAGATGATAGATATGAAAGATATCTTAATAAAAAAGCAGCAGTTGAACAAGAATTAGATAGATTAAAAGCGGAAAGAGTTACTCCTAAAGAAGTTAATCACATATTAGCTGAAATAGGTGGTTCAGAAATAAAAGTTGGATTATCTTTATATGAATTCTTAAAACGTCCAGAAGTTACTTACAGTCTATTAGAACAAATAGGAAAAGGTGCTGGAGAAGAAGTAGATGATGATGTTAAAGAACAATGTGTAATTATGTCTAAATATGAAGGATATATAGATAAGCAATTAAAACAAATTGACCAATTTAAAAAATTAGAAAATAGAAAACTTCCAGAAGATATTAATTATTCTTCAATAGAAGGGCTTAGATTAGAAGCAAGACAAAAATTAGATGCAATTAAGCCTGTGTCTATAGGACAAGCTTCTCGTATTTCAGGGGTTTCACCTGCAGATATATCAGTTTTACTTATTTATTTAGAACAAATGAGAAAAACTAGAGGAGGAAGCAATGAATAACCTAGAAATATTAAAGACAGGTATAGAAAATTTTGGTCTAGAAGCGACTGAAGAAAAACTTCAAAATTTAAAAAAATATAGAGAAATATTAGTTGAGTGGAACAAGGTTATGAACCTAACGGGTATAGAAGAAGAAAGAGAAGTGTATATAAAACACTTCTTAGATTCTATATCTGCTGTAACTAATAATTATATAAATGATGACATATCACTAATAGATGTGGGGACTGGAGCTGGTTTTCCTGGTATGCCACTAAAAATTTGTTTAGATAATTTAAAATTAACTCTATTAGATTCTTTAAATAAAAGAATAAATTTCTTACAAGAAGTAGCAAGTGAATTAAACTTAGAAGGAATAGAATTTATTCATGGTAGAGCAGAAGACTTTGGTAAAAGTGAAGAATATAGAGAAAAATTTGATGTAGCTACAGCAAGAGCTGTTGCTGGATTACCGATATTAATGGAATTTTGCGTTCCATTTGTAAAGGTTGGGGGATACTTTATATGTTTAAAAGGACCAAATGCCAATTTAGAGTTAGAAGAATCAAAGGCTGCAATGGATACTTTAGGAATAGAATTTATTGAAAAAATAGATATTAAACTACCTGATTTAGAATTAAACCATAATATATTAGTATTTAAAAAGGTTAAAAACACCCCATCAAAATATCCAAGAAAAGCAGGCAAACCATCTAAAAATCCTATAAAATAAATAATTATAGAGAAATAGAGAAGGAATATAATATTAAATGAAGAAATAAATACTCATAAGGGGAAGGAACTTCCCTTTATGAGTTGAAAACAAATAAAAATTTACATAAATTGCAGTAAAAATATATTTATCAATAAGAGAGGGATGTTATGGAAGAAAAAATAGTTAAAGAGATACCAGTTGATAAAATAATTCCAAATCCATATCAACCAAGAAAAGTATTTTCTAGTAGCGCTCTAGAAGAATTAAGCAAATCTATAAAAGAATATGGAGTTCTTCAACCAATCACTGTTAGGCAAAATCAAAATGGATATGAACTTGTTGCTGGGGAAAGAAGACTAAGAGCAGCAAAAATGGCTGATTTAGATACTATACCCGCTATTATAAATAATATGTCAAATGAACATTCTGCAGTGTTAGCTTTATTAGAAAATTTACAAAGAGAAGATTTAAATTTCATAGAAGAATCTTTAGGATATGAAAATCTAATAAAAGAGCATAACTTTACACAACAACAATTGGCTGAAAAATTGGGAAAAAATCAATCTACTATAGCAAATAAACTTAGAATTTTAAAACTTCCTGATACTGTAAAACAATACCTTATCGAAAATGGTTTAACGGAAAGACATGCAAGGGCATTACTTAAGTTACCTAACGAAGAACTAATGATGGATATAGTTCAAAAAGTAGTAAAGTTAGAATTAACAGTTAAGAAAACAGAAAAGCTTATAAATGATACAATTGAATCATTAAAAGCTGAAGAAGAACCGGAGAAAAAACAAAATATAAAATGCTCAATGAGTATGAAGTTATATGTTAATACTTTGAAGCAAGCCTATGATGCGATAATTAATACTGGTGTTGATGCAAAGTATAATGAAATAGATAAGGGAGATTACTTAGAAGTTGTTGTAAAAATCCCGAAAAGATAAAGGGTTACTGCTTAGCAGTAATCTTTTTTTAAAATTATAGAAAAGGGGAGAGAAAGCTTTATGGGAAAATCTATAGCAGTTTTTAATCAAAAAGGTGGAGTCGGTAAAACAACAACTAATGTGAATTTAAGTGCAAGCATAGGAAAGCTTGGCAAAAAAGTATTAGTTTTAGATATGGACCCACAAGGAAATACTACAAGTGGTTATGGTATTGATAAAGATAATATAGAAAATACCATATATGAAGTTATAATAGAAAATTTAGACATTAGAGATGCTATTATTAAAACAGAATTTGAAAACATAGATATTATACCATCAGCAAGTGAGTTATCAGGGGCTGAAATCGAACTTGCGAATGAAAAAGATAGAGAATTTAAATTAAGAAATAGTTTATATAAAATAAAAGATCAATATGATTATATTTTTATAGATTGCCCACCATCTCTGGGGATGCTAACTATAAATTGCTTAACAGCAGTTAATAGTGTATTAATTCCAATACAATGTGAATATTATGCATTGGAGGGTGTTAGTCAATTAATGTCGACCTATCAGTTAGTGAAAAAAAGATTAAACCCTGATATAGAAATACAGGGTGTGGTTCTTAGTATGTTTGATGGAAGAGCTAATTTATCTATACAAGTAGTTGAAGAAGTAAAAAAATATTTTAAAGGGAGTGTATATACTACTTTAATTCCTAGAAATGTAAGATTAGCAGAAGCACCAAGTTATGGAAAACCTGTAATTTACTATGATACAAGATGCAAAGGAACAGAAGCATACAAAGAATTAGCAGAAGAATTTATTGAGTTAGAGGAGGATGTAATATAGGATGGAAAATACCACTAGAAGAAGTAAAAGATTAGGTAAAGGCCTTAGTGCTTTGATTCCAGAAATAAACGAAGAAATAGATAAAAAAGATATTGTTCAAATAAAATTAAGTAATATACGTCCTAATAAAAATCAACCAAGAAAAGAGTTTGATGAAGATAGAATAAAAGCATTATCTGATTCGATAAAAAATGTTGGAGTATTACAACCTATAGTATTAAAACCTATAGAAGATAATAATTATATGATAATTGCAGGAGAAAGAAGATACAGAGCCTCTATTTTAGCAGGAAAAGAAGAAATACCAGCAATAATAAAAGATATACCTATAAAGGATATAATGGAAATAGCTCTTATAGAAAATTTACAGAGAGAAGACTTAAATTCAATAGAAGAAGCTTTAGCATATAAAAATTTAATTGAGGATTATAAAGTAACTCAAGAAGAATTATCTGAGGCAGTTGGAAAAAGTAGACCTTATATAACAAATACACTTAGACTATTAAATTTACAAAATAAAATTATAAAAATGATTGAAAATGGAGATATAACTGCTGGCCATGGTAAAGCATTACTTAGGATTGAAGATAAAGAAAAACAATTAGAAGTTGCAATGAGAATAGTAGAAGAAGGTTTATCAGTTAGAACTGTGGAGAATATAGCTAAGAAGATAATTGAAAATAAAGAGAAAAGAAAAATAGAAAAAAAAGAAAAAGACATATATATAATTGATGCAGAAGAAAAATTGTCTAATATATTTGGAACAAAAGTAAATATATCGATGAACAATAAAAAAGGCAAAATAGAGATAAGTTATAATAATGAAGATGAATTAAATGATATATTATCGATGATAATGGAAGAAAATTAATAAAATATAAAAGGTATAGATTTACTTAAAATCTATACCTTATTTTTAGTTTTAGAAAATTTTATTGTTTTAATAATTTTTGTATAAAAAGATAAAGTAAGGAAAAAAAGCATATTTAAATGATGTTTTTAATATAAATATAAGTTATAATTATATTATAAATTTACAATAACTCAAAAAGGGGGGGTGCAAAATGAACATTTTAAGTTTAGGGGAAAAAATAAAAAAATTAAGAAAAGAACAAAATATGACATTGAAAGAATTAGCAGGAGATAGAATAACTGCTGCTCAAATAAGTCATATTGAAAGAGACAAGTCTCATACGAGTCATGAATTATTGGAATACTTAGCTAATAAATTAGGTGTAAGTGTGGATTATTTATTAGAAACGAAGGAAATGCAATCTAAGAAAATAACAGATAATCTCATATTAAAAAGTGAAATATATATAAAATGTGATGAGTTAGAAAAAGCACAACAGCAGATAAATGAAATTATAGATATATGCAAAAATTATAAATTAACTGAAAATTATGGAAAATGCAATAATCTATTAGCAGAAATATGCAGTAAAAAAGGTGATTACTCATCTGCAGTATATTATTATGAAAAGGCCTTATATTATTTCATAAAAGATGATGATAAAGAAGATATTTATGTTTGTTATTTAAATATAGCCAATATATACGCAATAGATAAATTTTATAAAGGTGCCATAACTCACTATATGTTTGCTAAAGAAGTTTTAGAAGAAAGTAATATTGAAGATATCGATGTTTATAAAGAACTATATAGCAAAATATCGGAATGTTTTATGAAACTAAACCAACCTGCAAAAGCTTTAGAATTTATGGAAAAGATAGATAAAATGGATCATAAAGATTCAGTTAAAGAAGAAGTTGGTGTTTTAGTTATGAAAGCTAAAAGTTTACTAAGCGTTGGTAAATATGATGAATCTAAGGAATGCTTCAATAGAGCATTAGAAATAATCGAAAAAGAAGAGAACAAAAATAGATTGGCAAAGGTATATCTTACAATAGGTGATATATATTCACAAATGGGTGATCTAGATAAACATTTAGAGTATTCTGAGAAAGTATATGATATTACTAAAAGAGATGAAAACCAATATATGATGGAAAGTTTATTTAATATGATAGAAATTTATGTTAAAAAAGGTGAGTATGATATTGCTCAAAAATATTGCAAACTTGCTTTAGTCTCTTCAATAAAAAATAAGGATAAATATTACGAATATAAGTCATTAAAGTTCTATTCAGACATGTATAAAAATCAAGATGAAATAGAAATGTCTATTGATTACTTAAATAAATGTATAGATATTGCGAAAAATTTAGATGATAAAAAAGAATTAGCAAGCTTATATATCGAACTAGGAAAATTATACTCTAATATATCTAAGGACAAAGAATTAGAATGTTACCAAAAGGGAGTGCTAATGTATAAGGATTTAGATATTATATAGTAATTATAAATTGATTAACAAAAACAAGATAATAACAAATTTACTTTTATATTATGAATTGATATAATTACAGTAAGAAGATAAATTCTTACTGTAATTATATCAAATAAAATATTATCAATCTATATTCCATTCATAAGACTAAAATAATATAAGAAATTATTAATATTCATTTAAAGTTTCGTAAAAAATACCATATTTAGGGGAATTATTAAAAATTAAATTTAACAAAAGAAAATCTAAATTAATTAGGAGGTTGATTGTTTATGCCTATGGACCTTAATTTAGGTGATATAGTAGAATTAAAAAAACAACATGCATGTGGATGTAAGCAATTTGAAATAATAAGAGTTGGCATGGATATAAAAATAAAATGTACCAACTGTAAAAGATTAATTATGCTAGATAGACCAACATTAGAAAAAAGAATAAAAAAAATAATAAATAATAAATAATAGCAGCTTTAGTTAATAGTTATCGTAACCTAATAAAATTAATATATATATATTAGGTAATATATAGGGGGTGCTTTAACATGGCAGTTAGATTTGCGGATAGAATGGGAAAGGTGGAAGGTTCAGCTATACGTGAGTTATTAAAACTTACAGCTAGACCAGAAGTAATATCTTTTGCAGGAGGTATGCCTGCTCCAGAATTATTCCCAGTGGAAGAAATGAAAAAAGTATCAGTTGCAGTGTTAGAAGAACAGGGGAAAGTAGCATTACAATACACTACAACAGAAGGATATCTTCCATTGAGAGAAAAAATAGCGCAAAGAATGAACAAAACACTTAATACTAATATTAAACCAGATGATATATTAATAACTAGTGGCTCTCAACAAGGTTTAGATTTTTCAGGAAAAACATTTTTAGATAAAGGTGATGTGGTTTTATGTGAAAGTCCATCATATATGGGTGCACTAAATGCTATGAAGGCATATGAACCTGAATTTATCGAAATTGCTACAGATAATGATGGAATGAAAATGGAAGAATTAGAAAAAGTTCTTGCTACTACTGATAGAGTTAAAATGATATATGTTATCCCTGATTTCCAAAATCCATCTGGTAGAACTTGGCCAATGGAAAGAAGATTGAAATTCATGGAAATAATAAATAAATATGAAATACCTGTAATTGAAGATAATCCTTATGGAGAATTAAGATTCGACGGCGAATTCTTACCTTCATTAAAATCTTTAGATACTAAAGGCTTAGTTATTTTCTTAGGAACATTCTCTAAGATATTCTGCCCAGGATACAGACTTGGTTGGACTTGTGCAGCTCCAGAAATATTAAATAAATTCAATATTTGTAAACAAGGTGCTGACCTTCAAGCTTCTACAATATCTCAAATGGAAGTTAACAAATTTATGGATATGTTTGATTTAGATGCACACGTTGAAAAAATTAAAGCATGCTATAGAAAACGTAGAGATGTTATGATGAAAGCTATGGAAGAAGAATTCCCAGACTCTGTTGAATTTACACACCCTCAAGGAGGATTATTTACATGGGTTATACTACCAGAAGGAATCAATGCAGGAGAAATGGCTAAAAAATGTTTAGAAAAAGATGTAGCTTACGTTCCTGGTGAATCTTTCTACCCTAATGGCGGTGTTTATAATACTTGTAGATTAAATTATTCTAATATGCCTGAGGATAAGATAATCGAAGGTATTAAGAGAATGGGTGAAGTGCTTAGAGCTGAATTGTCAGAAAAAGCTAAATAGAAACAGTCTAAAATATATATTATTTTTAATTTATATTTT
>USRS01000085.1 GCA_900557165.1 uncultured Clostridium sp. | reverse complement strand
GCTGTTATACGTTCTCACGGAGGTAGAGCAAGAGCTATATCTTCAGGAGATGTTAAAATAGATGTTGCTTTCATAGCTGCATCATCTGCTGACTGCATGGGTAATGCAAACGGTGTCAGAGGAAAATCTATATGTGGAGCTATGGGATATGCTAAAGTTGATGCTCAACATGCTGAAAAAGTTGTTGTTGTAACTGATACATTAGTTCCTTATCCAAACTTCCCACAAAGTATACCTCAAACACAAGTTGACTACGTATGTGTAGTTGAGGAAGTTGGAGATTCTTCAGGTATAATGTCTGGAGCAACTAGATTTACAAACAATCCAAAAGAATTATTACAAGCTAAAAGAGCTGTTGAAGTAATGAAAGCTACTGGATTATTCGTAGATGGATTCTCTATGCAAACTGGTTCTGGTGGAGCAACTCTTGCTGTTACTAGATTCGTTAAAGATGAATTAATAAAACAAGATATAAAATTAAGTTACGCATTAGGTGGAATAACTGCACCAATGGTTGACTTATTAGAAAATGGATTAGTTGATCAATTATTTGATACTCAATCATTTGACTTAACTGCAGCAGAATCTTGTGGAAGAAATGAAAAACACGTTGAAGTAAGTGCTGACTTCTATGCTTCTATAGGAAATAAATCAGCAGCTGTTAATAGATTAGACTTCGTATTATTATCAGCTTTAGAAATAGATACAGATTTCAACGTAAACGTTATATCTGGTTCTGATGGTGTAATAAGAGCAGCTTCAGGTGGACATAGTGATACAGCTGCAATGGCTAAAGTATCTATAATGCTTGCTCCACTTACAAGAGGAAGACTTTCTACTATAATAGATAAAGTTACTACTGTTGTAACTCCAGGAAGTACAGTTGATGTTGTTGTAACTGATTATGGTGTAATAGTTAACCCAACTAGAACTGACTTAATAGAAAAATTCACTCAAGCTGGAATTGAAATGATAACAATGGAAGAAGCAAGAGCAATGGCTACAAGACTTGTTGGAACTCCAAAAGAAATAGAGTTTACTGACGAAGTAGTTGCTGTAGTTGAATACAGAGATGGTAGTGTTATAGACACAATAAGAAAAGTTAAGTAATTAACTTATTAATTTAAGATATTAAATTAGCATATATGCAAATGTGTATACTGCATATATGCTAATTTGAAATATATAATAGATATATTTATTGAGGTAGATGGCTATAAATATGTTTATTTAAATATCGGTGAAATAGCAAAAAAGTTAAAAAATAGCTATGAAAACGATATGCAAGAATACATAAATTTGATTGAGATAGATGGCTTCAAATTTATGTAAAAATATATTCTATATATGATATTTATTTTATGATTAACTATATCATAAATAAATATAAAAAATTTAATAAGCTAGGAGAGATAAAAAATGGCAACAATGAGTGCAACTCAACAGAAAGTTCAAAAAGAAGCTTTCAAAATCTTTGGAATGGCTTGGTATGTTTATGCAGCAGTAGCTGGTGTAGCATTAATAGCTATGTTTGGTGATTATTTACCAAGTAATACAGTAGGAGCATTTGCAATACTTTACACTTTAGGTATAGCTCTAGGATGGATAGGAGATAGAATACCTGTATGGAATACATACATTGGTGGTGGTTCAATCCTTGCTTTCTTAGGATCTGCTTACTTAGTTTACATAGGTATAATACCTGAAGCAACTATAGAAACTGTAAAAATCTTTATGGATACAACAGATTTCTTAGATTTATTCATAGCAGTACTTATAACAGGATCAATATTATCAGTTAACAGAAAATTATTATTAAAAGCTTTCGCAGGATATTTACCAGCAATATTAGCAGGTATAGTAGGTGCAATACTTTTAGGTATGGTTGGTGGATTATTAGTTGGTGTAGAACCAGCTAGAGTAGCAACTGAGTATGTATTACCAATAATGGGTGGTGGTACTGGTGCAGGTGCAATACCAATGGCAGATATATATGCTAATGCAACTGGAAATGACCCAGCAAAATGGCTATCATTCGGTTTATCAATATTAACTATAGCTAACATAATAGCTATAATGGCTGCTGGTGTATTAAATAAAATAGGTGAATTAAGCTTCGGTAAAGCTTTAACTGGAAACGGTGAATTAATAAGAAATGCTGAAGATATATCTGCATTAGAAGGTAAAGAAGAAGTAAAAGTAACTCAAAGAGATATAGCTTGTGGTTTAATATTAGCTTGTGCATTCTATGTAGCAGGTAACATATTATCAAAAGTTGTACAAATACCTGAATTTACTTTATTTGGATCAACTTTAAAAATAGATATACACAGATTTGCTTGGATGGTTGTATTAGTTGCTATAGCTAATATAGCAGGTGTTATACCAGCTGAATTAAGAGTTGGTGCTAACAAATTACAAGGATACTTCTCTAAACAATTCTTATTAGTAATCATGTGTGGTGTTGGTATAGCATTAACTGACTTAGGGGAATTAATAGCTGCTTTCACTTTCGGAAACGTATTAATAGCTGCTTTAATAGTTGTAGGAGCTATATTAGGTTCAGGATTAGTTGGTTGGTTAGTAGGATTCTACCCAATAGAAACTGCTATAACTGCAGGATTATGTATGGCTAACAGAGGTGGTTCAGGAGACTTAGCAGTTCTTGGAGCAGCTAAGAGAATGGAATTAATCTCATTCGCACAAATATCTTCTCGTTTAGGTGGAGGATTAATGCTTATAATAGCATCTGTAGTATTCGGTATATTCTGCTAATACTAGCAATATATAAAACATTTTCAACAGAGGAAAAAAGGTATTGTATTTTACAATACCTTTTTCTCTTAATTTAAAATAATCAATCAAAGAGGTAATAATATGGCTAAAAAATCTAAAAAAACAAACAAAGAATTACTACAAGAAATAAGAGAAGAAGGAATGTTTAAAGAGGCAAGGGATTTTACTAATAAAAAGAAAAAGTATGTTGCTGCCAGTGGAAAAGATCAATTTATGATGTATGTGCTATTAATAATAGCTCTTTTAGCATTTGTGTTTATAAATAGAATATTTGGAGTATAAATAATTAAGGACGGTGTAGAATGTATTATAATGTAGAAAGTATAAATTTAAAATCAAAATATGAAACTGAAGAAGTAAAAGAATTTTTAGGAAAATTTAATTTAAAATATGAAGATGTTGACTACACTGTAGTAATAAGAGAGAATGAAGAGATTATAGCAACATGTTCAAAAAAAGAAAATATCCTAAAATGTTTTGCAATTAATGAAAATTACCAAGGTTTAGGCTTATCAAATAATTTAATATCAAAGGTAACAGAAAAATTATTTTTAGAAGGTAGATATCATAGTTTCATATTTACAAAACCAGAAAATCAATTTTTATTTGAAGGATTAGGATATAAAAATATATTTACAACTGATAAAGTAAGTTTATTAGAAAGTGGAAACAAAAATATAAATTCAACTTTAGATAAACTAAAAAAAGAATACAATATAGATGACTCTAAAGAATATGCAGCATTAGTTATGAACTGTAATCCGTTTACTTTAGGTCATAGATATATAGTAGAAACAGCATCTAAAGAAAATGAAAATGTAATAATATTTGTAGTTGAAGAAGATAAATCGGTATTTCCTTTCAAAACAAGATATAGACTTATAAAAGAAGGAACTAAAGATTTAAAAAATGTAACAGTAATACCTGCAGGAGAGTATGTAATATCATCGGCAACTTTCCCAAATTATTTCTTAAAGAAAAATGATGATGCCTTAAAAGAATATACAAAATTAGATTGTAATGTATTTGGAAAATATTTTGTTCCTAAATTTAATATAAAAAGAAGATATGTGGGAACAGAACCACATTGTGAAGTTACAAATACGTATAATGAATCTATGATAGAAATATTGCCAAAATACAATGTGGAAGTTAAACTAATAGAAAGAAAAGAAATTGAAGATGATGCTATAAGTGCATCAAGAGTTAGAAAATTATTAAAAGAAGGTAAGATGGAAAAAGTAAGAAACTTACTACCTAAACCTAGTTTTGATTTTTTACTTAGTAAGGAAGGTGAAATGGTAATAAACGAACTATAATATATAGTTTTTACCTAAGACAGTATGGATTTTATATCAGCATTTTTATTTGATAGGGACAAAAGAGTTGCTTATCAAGAAGATTTATTAAAAAAAAATAAAGATAAAACATTAGTTACAATTAGAATAAATTATCCTGGAATAGAAAAATCAAACTATATAACTGATGATATAGTTAACATTATTTATAATGATATATTAACTTATTATGGAAAATTTATAGTTTTTGAAGATAAATATAAAAATAAAGAAGGAATAGTTGCTCATTTTTTATTTGACCTTGATTTTGTCAACGTGAAAAAAGAAATGATAAATGTGGAAGAAGAACACATACTTGGAAGATGTCTTGATATTGATGTTTATGCATATAAAAATGACAAAGTTATAGGTATATCAAGGTCTGATTTATTTAAAAAGCCTAGAAAATGTTTTATTTGTGATTTAGATGCAAAATTATGTTCAAGAGCACAAACTCATACTATGGAAGAAATAAAAAATTATTTTGAAGTAGCATACAAAGAATATAAGGAAATGGAAAAAGAAATAGATTCTTTGTCTTATGAAGTATCTCAAGAGGCTTTTAAAGCTATGATAAGTGAAGTATCTACTTTCCCTTCTTTTGGATTGGTGTCACCTGTAAGTAGTGGATCACACAAAGATATGGATTACTATACTTTTTTGAATAGTGCTATGACTATAACACCTTTTTTGAAGGAAATGTTTAAAATAGGATATTCTTATTATTTGCCAGAGTATATATTTGATGTTATAAGAAATATAGGTAAAGAATGCGAAGAAAAGATGTTTGAAGCTACAAATAACATTAATACTCATAAAGGAATGATTTTTTTGATGGGTATATGTATGTCAGCCATAGGAAAAAATATGTATTATAAAAACGAATTTTATGAGATGCAAGAAATTATAAAATCCATGGTGAAAAATATTCTTGATGATTTTAAAGATCTTCATAAAAAAGAAAAATTGACTCATGGAGAAAAATTATATCTTGATTATGGATTTACAGGAATAAGAGGACAAGTTCAAGATGGATTAGCTGTATTATTTGATCATATTATATATGAATATGAAAATAGTAAATTAAAAGAAAATGATTTATATATTCAAATATTAATAGAGCTTATGGCAAGGGTAGAAGATAGCACAATTGTATATAGACATGATATTGATATACTGAGAAAAGTACAAGAAGATGCAAAAAATTTATTAAGCATTGGTGGTGTATTTACAAAAGAAGGTAGAGACAAATGCCATGAATTAGAAAAAGACTATATAGATTTAAATATAAGCCCTGGAGGATGTGCAGATTTACTTGCTATAAGTATATTGCTAATTAATATTAAGAAAAAATTTTATAATGATTTAAATAAAAAAAATATTACTGAAAATTAGATTTTCAGTAATATTTTTTTATTTATACTTATCTAAATATAATATTTTAGATGCTGTAAGGTCATCTATAATAATAGTATTTATAAGTTTTCCTTTTAATGCACCTAATAATGCATCTGCTTTATGTAAATCTGATGTTATACATATGGAATGTTTCGCGTTGGATAAAATAAATGGATTCAAACCAACAACTTTTCTATTAGTATTATTATCGATAAAAAATCCATTTTCATCAAAGGCTCTACCAAATATAGAACCTACTATTTGACTAGATGGTTCATCGAAATTTTTACTATCTATTTCATTATCAAGCCAACTAGTTGAATAATGTGATATCAATTTGCTACTTATACCAGTAAGTATAATATCAGCTTTACTAGCAATGTGTAGTGTATTGCTTATGACTGGTTCATGAAGTAATCCATCTCTTACGTAATCATTTTCTATATATAAAGGAGAAAAAAGAATCTTACAAGTTCCGCCATATATATTTGCCATTTCTTTTACCAATTCAGGTGAATCAAGATGAAAATTATTTTTAGTTGCAGAGCCTAAAACTTGTACTGCAGTTATTGGTAATTTTAGCTTTGGTTTTATATATCGGATGGTATTGAAAAGTGTTTTTCCCCATGTAATCCCTATAATAGAGTTTTCTGTAACTATACTATCTATATATTGTGCAGCAAGTTTGCATGTGGAACTCATAATTTCATCTTCATAAATATTTTTAGTATCTAAAATAAGGGCATTTTTTAAAGAGTATATAGATTTAAATTTATTTTCTAATTCTGTATTTCTTTCAATGGGCTGTTTAATAGATATTTCTATAACGCCCATATCTTTTGCATCTTGAAGTAACTTTGCAACTTTGAATCTAGTAGTACAAAGTTCTTTTGATATATCTATTTGAGTCATATTTAAATTGTAGTACATATTAGCAACGTCTGCTAAAAATTTAAGTTTATCTATTTCATCCATTGATTCATATTTATCATATTTATCTGTCATAGTTAAAACCTCATTATTAAAAATTAAATTGATATAATAAAAGTATATATGATAAATAATTTTATTTCAATAAAATCTTAATCTTAAAACATATGTTAAAAATAAAAACGATAGTTTTGAATGGGTATAAATTACAACTAATATAAGAGAATATTTAAGTTTATACAAAAGATTTTACAACATATGTTAAAATTTATAACATATGTTTGACGGAAAAATGCAAATATGATATTATAATTTTGTTGGGAAATTTGTTAAGAAATAAATTCATGTTTAAAACAAATTTTTTAGCTAACCTTATGTTGTCAGAATAAAGTATGTGTAATTAAACACATAACTAGCTTATTAAAAGTCATATGTAGAATATAAAAATATTTATGTTCCATCTAAACATAAACATAAATATAAATGTAAAATTGTGTTCCATCTAAACATAATTTTAAAAAAGAAATATTTGACAACATAAGGAAAAGGAAATATAAAATTAAATTACCTATAAATATGGGATGATTTTATACATAATTTAAAAGGAACTATCGCATAAATAAATTAGTTTTGTGATAGTTTTTTTTATTAATAGATTTTATGTAGTATAATATATAAATCAAAGAAAAAATTTACAGAAGGGAAAATAATATAAAATGCAAAGGATAATATTTACTTTAATAGTAGGAATAATTGGAGGATATATAGGGATTAAGTTAAAAATACCTGCAGGGGCAATGATAGGTTCTATGATATTTGTGGGAGGGTATAATGTGCTTACTAGTGGCGCTCATGTGCCTTCTAACTTTAAGTTAATTGCACAAATTGTTATAGGATGTACAATAGGGTTAAATTTTACAATGGATTCAGTATTAGGATTAAAGAAAATTATAATACCATCTATTATATTGGTAATAGGTTTAACTACTTTAAGTGTAATTTTAGGATATACTATACATAAATTTACAGGAATTGATTTACCAACAGCTCTATTTAGTGCAGCACCAGGAGGACTTACTGATATGACAATAATGTCTGAGTCTTTTGGAGCAAAAACACATATAGTAGCTTTACTTCATTTAATAAGGTTAACAACTGTTTTAACAGTATTGCCAATGGTAATAAAAATACTTACTACAAGTTTAGGAAAATATAGTTTAAATTAAATTATGTTTATAATATTTGTCTATATCTATAAAGTGATATAAAATTAAATTAATAAAGCAATTTATTTGTAATTAATTTAATCTTAGATATGGGGGAAATAATTATGATAAAAACATATGATAGTGTAAAATTATACCCTAGTGGTGTCTATTTGATTGATGGAAAAGACATAGTTAAGGGAAATGAAAAAGAGAAACTTTCTTCTTTTGTAGAAAATATACCAAGTATAGAAGAAGCAAAAAAGGGAACTATAGCTTATTCAATATTAAAATCACACAACATTTCTAATGATATGAATAAACTAAAAATAAAATTTGATGCCATGGCATCTCATGATATAACTTATGTGGGAATAATACAAACGGCTAAAGCAAGTGGACTTAAAAATTTCCCCATACCATATGTATTAACAAATTGTCACAATACTTTATGTGCAGTTGGTGGAACAATAAACGAAGATGATCATATGTTTGGCTTATCTGCAGCTAAGAAATATGGGGGAATATATGTGCCACCACATATGGCAGTTATACATCAATATATGAGGGAAATGATGGCAGGTTGTGGAAAAATGATTTTAGGGTCAGATAGCCATACTCGCTATGGTGCTCTTGGAACTATGGCTATAGGAGAAGGAGGAGGAGAATTAGTTAAACAACTTCTTGGTGATACATATGATATAGATTATCCTAAGGTAGTTGCTATTTACTTAACAGGAAAACCTAAAAATGGTGTTGGACCTCAAGATATAGCTTTAGCCATAATAGGAAAAGTATTTAAATGTGGATATGTTAAAAATAAAGTAATGGAATTTATAGGACCTGGTATATCAAATCTTTCAACAGATTATAGAAATGGTATAGATGTTATGACAACGGAAACTACATGTTTAACTTCTATATGGAGAACAGATGAAGATACGAAATCATATTTAAGTGCTCATAATAGACAAAAGGACTATAAAGAGTTAAATCCTGCAAAAATAACTTATTATGATGGCATGGTTTATGTTGATTTAAGTAAGATAAAACCTATGATAGCACTACCATTTCACCCAAGTAATGTTTATGAAATAGAAACATTAAATGAAAATTTAGAAGAAATATTAAAATATACAGAAGAAGAAGGATCTAAAATAATAGATAACCCTAATATCGAATTTAAATTAAGAGACAAAATAGTAGACGGAAAATTAAAAGTGGAACAAGGTATAATAGCTGGATGTGCAGGTGGTACCTATAGTAATATAATGGATGCAGCGTCAATTATAAAAGGACATAGCTGTGGAAATGATGAGTTTTCACTGTCAGTATATCCATCCTCACAACCAGTAATGATGGAACTTGTTAAAAATGGAGCAATTTTAGATTTTATGTCATCTGGTGCAATTATCAGAAGTGCATTTTGTGGACCTTGTTTTGGAGCTGGGGATACTCCAGCTAATAATATGCTGAGTATAAGACATACAACTAGAAACTTTTTAAATAGAGAAGGTTCAAAACCGGGAAATAGACAAATAGCTTCAGTTGCTCTTATGGATGCTAGAAGTATAGCAGCTACTGCGGTTAATAAAGGAATATTAACTCCAGCAACAGATTTAGATGTAGAATATAAAACACAAGAAATAAATTTTGATCCAATTGCCTATAAAAACAGAGTTTATAATGGGTATAAAATATTAAAAAATAATGAATTAAAGTATGGACCTAATATAAAAGACTGGCCTAAAATGAGTTCATTAACTGAAAATATTTTGATGAAAGTAACATCTTTAATAGAAGATCCTGTAACAACAACAGATGAATTAATACCATCAGGAGAAACATCTTCTTATCGATCAAATCCACTAGGACTTGCTGAATTTACTTTATCAAGAAGAGATCCTAAATATGTTGGAAAAGCTAAGTTAGTGGATAAGTTAGAAAAAGTTAGGATTGAAAACATAAATCCAACAACTATAGATGATAATTTAATAAAAGTGTTTAAAAAAATAAGAACAATAAAAGGAAATGAAAATATAAATCCACTAGAAACAGAAATAGGTAGTGTTATATATGCAGTTAAACCAGGAGATGGTTCAGCTAGGGAACAAGCAGCTTCTTGCCAAAGAGTATTAGGAGGTATTGCTAATATAGCTAGAGAATATGCAACTAAGCGTTATAGATCAAACTTAATAAATTGGGGTATGATACCATTTTTATTAGATGGAGATTTAGAATTTAAAGTAGATGATTATATATATGTACCAAATATTAAAGCTTTGTTAGAAAAAGATATGACGAAAATACCTGCATATATAATAGGGGAAAAAATTAAAGAGTTTTATCTTCGTATAGATAATATGACTGAAGATGAAATAAAAATAATTAAAGCTGGTAGTTTAATTAATTTTAATAAAAATAAAATAAGATAAATTGTAAAAAAGCAGAAAATCCTATACAGTGAAAAAAGTTAAGTAAGTTTCACTTGTATAGGATTTTTTGAGAGTGTAAATTGATTTGTGCTTTAGATTAATTTCGCTCCTCTATAGCAATATCATTTACTTATAATATTTCTCATAATCTGTTAAATATTCATAACATGGATATTTTTTTATAAAATGGTAAAACTAAATCTAGGTAAGTATAAGGAATTAATTTCAACTCCTCATACTCCGACAAAATCGGAATATAGATTTTTAAAATTTATATTCTACCATCAAAGAAGATAGATAATTGGTTATATATACTATCCCAATTTCTATATCTTATAGTCCACTTTTTCATTATATTTTGACTTGCTAAATAAAGCAATTTTAGCAAAGATTCATCTGATGGAAAAGTGGATTTTGTTTTAGTAACCTTTCTAAACTGTCTATTAACACCTTCAATAATATTAGTAGTATACATAATTGTTCTTATTTCTTGTGGAAAATTAAAGAATGGTGAAATTACATCCCAGTTATCTTTCCAAATTCTTATTGCTGTTGG
>USRS01000084.1 GCA_900557165.1 uncultured Clostridium sp. | reverse complement strand
GCTAAGTACATTCCAACTTCTGAACATTCTCCTACAAAATTAGCTCGTAAATCTTCTACAACTTTTTCATCTACTCCTTGTGCTATACCTATTCTATGTTCATCTGCCCATTTTCTATCGGATTTTATTTCTTCAAATTTATCACCGCTTACCTTACAAACTGGACATACTTCAGGTGCACTTTCTCCCTCATATATATAACCACATACTGTACATACAAATTTTTTCATTTTAATATCCTCCCCTTTATTATAATTTATTTAAAATATTTATTTAATTCTAATTGATACTATATATACCTTATTAATTTTATTTTAAACATTAAATTATAATTTTTTAGTGATGTTTATAAATACTTGTATTTACTAATTCTTTTCTCATAATATTATTTTCTTCATCTAAATATAACCTATAGGTTTTTACAGTAATTTTATTTTTCGTATATTCTTCTTCCATTCTAATTATTATTTTTTCTCTATCCATCTCACACCCATAAATTTTTGATGTTATAGCTCCTTTTCCAACTATATTTTTTATGTAAATTGGATGATTAAAAGGATTTGAAAATTTTAAATCTGTATATCCATAAGATACGGTTGCATCTCTTCCTCTTGGTGCATATCTAGATGGTAAGCTATGATTATGAACTTCATCAATAATAAGTCCTGACATTAAGGCTGCATTATAAATTGTAGTAGATACTTGACACACTCCCCCCCCTTCACCATTTACAACTTTTCCTCCTACGATCACTGGAGCACTTTTATATCCGTTTACCCAATTTCTTGCTCCTGTAGTTTTGTTATAAGAAAAAGTTTCCCCAGGCATTAACAAAATATCACTTGTACTTTCACCAGCTACATGTATATTACTACCTCTAGATGTATCATTATTAAATGTTGTACTAAATTTACCTAATATACAATTGATACTTTGCACCTGTTTAGTAGTAGTTTTAGGATATAATGTTATTACTGTTAAGTTGATGTTTTTTATTTTCTTTTTATTTATCATATCGTAAATTTCTTCTTTTACTTTAGACAAATCAACCTGTCTACCTTCTTTAGATTTCCCTCTTTTTATTTCACCACTTGGCTCTACATTAAAAGTTGCATCCACAGCATCTATATTTATTTCCTTGCAAATTTTTTGCATTATTTTACTTAATTTAGCCTCATCATATGTAGCTTTAAGTTTTATATTATAAGTTTTGTTTATATTTAATTTGCCTTTTCTTTTTAAATTATTCCATATTTTATCGCTTCTTGTATAGTCAAAAGCTTCTTGTACACTTTCATCTATATGGTAATTTAAATCTATATCTTCCACATTTATTGTCCATTTTTTACTATTATAAATAATATTAAAATTTTTTACAGGATAATTCTTTTTTAATTTATTTATAGCACTTTGTTTTGTCAATTTTCCAACATGAATATTTTCAATCACTATATTTTTATGAATTTTTTTATTTTCTTCTTTATTACTAATTCCATTACTTATACCCACCATGTTGAAAAAAATAAATATTATCATGAGTAAATATATAATTTTATTTATAATATTCCTATTTTTTATCATATTAATCTCCTAACTACAAAATTATATATTTATATTCTCCCATAAAATTTTTTATATTCTTATTTAAAACTTCATATATTTTTACATAAAAATAACCCTACACAAATAATACTCTCTTTGAGTACTTATTGTATAAGGTTTATTTATATTATAAGTGGTAAACTCTTTCAACTCTACTTCCTATACAACTTAATGTTTCATTTGTAATAGTTCCACTTAATTTACTCAATTGATTTACTGGCAAATAATTTTCTCCGTCTTGGCCAAATAAAGTGACAATATCACCTTCTTTTACATTGTCAATATTACTTACATCTATCATAGTTTGATCCATGCAAACATTTCCTATAATTCTTCCATATTGACCATTTACTAAAACTTTAAAATCTTTTTTAGATACGGCTCTTGAAAAACCATCTGCATATCCTATAGTAATAGTTGCAATTTTCATAGGTTTTGGTGTAGTAAAATTATTTCCATATCCTATATTTTCACCTGCATCAACATTTTTTACCATGGCTACCTTACATCTTAAAGACATGGTTGGTTTAAATTGTTCTTCTTTTGGTAGTTTACATAAAATATCATCACATGGATCACAAGGTACACCGTATAATATAATTCCTGGTCTTGCTAAATCCCTATGAATTTCTCTATATGTAGTTATTCCATAAGAATTTTGCAAATGTATTTCTCCCAAATCAAATTCATCTTTTTTTAATTTATCTATTATGTAATCAAAATTTTCAATTTGTTTTTTAGTAAATAATATATCTTCTTCTTCTTCACTATCTGCTCTACATAAATGAGAAAATATACCTGTTATACTTAAATTTTTCATTTTATATATGGATTCTATTTCTTGCATATGTTCTCTATTTTCACCTATTCTATTCATTCCGGTATTAAGAGCTACATGGCATTTTACAACACCTGCTAATTCACTTAATTCTTTAGCATATTGACTATTTACAAGCGCTTGTGTAAGGTCATATTTAATTAAATCATCCTTTTGACATATAGGCGTATATCCCAGTACTATTATTTCCCCTTTTATATCACCATTTCTTAATTCAATGCCTTCACTAATACATGCCACTGCAAAGTGTTTAATACCTATACTTTCAAAGTAACTAGCAACTTCCACAGCACCATGGCCATAGGCATTTGCCTTTACCACCCCAACTATTTCACAATTATCATCTAACATATTTTTGATAACTTCAATATTATGTTTAAAATTTGTTAGATTAATTTCTGCAAATGCTCTCAGTTTAGATGTATCTATAGCTTCCCTACTTTTATAAATTTTTGGTAACATTGCAACATCCCCCTAACATATTTTATTTAGTAAATTATTTTATGTCATCTGAAAATCTTAATTTAATTATAGCATATTCTATTATTGTTTTATATTTACATAAAATAAAATAAGCCACTTTTATATGACTTATTTTATTTTTTATATATTTAAATTTTATTTTTCACTACTACAATGTGGACATTCATCTCTCTTTAATCTTCTAGAATTAAATTCATCAACAGCCTTTGCTAAAGCTTCCTCTTCTTCTTTTTCTTGTCTTTTAAATTCATCCTCATAAAACTGCATTTTTTCTTTTTCTTGTAAAATTTCTTCTATTTCATCTTCATAATATCTAGCTAACCTTTTATCTTCAACTAACTGAGCTATTTTTCTTATTCCCACATATGCTCCTGCTGTTACACCTGCTGTTATAGCACCAAATAATACAGCTTTGGCCATTTTTCTATTTAAATCAATACCATTTGTTATACATTTTACACAATCCATTTTAATATCTCCTTTCATAAAAGGTTCTTCTATAAAAATATTATCTCTAATTTTACTAAAAAAAGTTATAAATTTAAAAATAATATTTTGTAATTAATGTATAATACTCAATAATTTTACACAATAAAAAAGCTAAACTTAATGTTTAGCTTTTTTGTAAAGGAAGTGGTTTAATTGTTATCTACCCAAAAGGATTTATTTTATACTCTTGAATGGGCTTAATTTATTTCCGTACATTTAAAGCTCCTTTGAAGAGTTTCTCGTGTTAGTTTGAGATATTTTCACTACCACTTCCTTAATATAATTGTATTTTCATTTAAGTAATATTGTTCCTAATTTTTGATAAATAATAATATTTTATTTTCTTTTTCTAAGTTATATTTTATATTAAAAATCATATAATATTACTTACTATCTTTTTTTAATTTATCTTCGATACATTTTTCTGGATTAATATAAATTACTTCCCATTGATTATCTTTATTTTTTTTATAATCAGCTATCTTTTTATCTACACCATTTGTTAATTCATAAAAAAGTACATAATATTCATTATCATCTTTATCTTTATAATAAGCTCTTTTTTCATAATTATCTTCATTTACAATAACATCACCATCTAATAAAGAACACCAATTACCATATTCTATCTCTACAAATGTTTTTGCATCATAAGCCCAACCATGATAAGGTGCACATAGGTAATTTTCTGGACTAAAATTCATTTTTACTATTTTATATCCATCATTTTCTTTATCTAGATATATATTTCCGTAGTAATATGCAAATAAACCTTTTTCATTTCTTGAGCCTTCTATAACTTCTATTTCAACAAAATATTTCAATAAATTTGGATTATCTTCATCTGCAGGTACATTATTTACTTTTATTAAATTAATATGAAGTATATTCTTAAATGAATCTAAAAACTCCTTATATGATAATTTCTTTTGATAAGATTTAGATAAAAAGTTATATGCTACTGGATAAGGCCCTTTAGTATCTCCTAAAGATCCACATCCTGTTTTATTATCATCTATTGGATTTGCGGCCTCTCTAAGAACATTAAAATAATTTACAACACTATCTTTTCCTGATCTAAAAGGCTTTGTTGGTAAATTCATTTTATAAGGATTTTGATTATAAAATTTACTTAAACTAGTTAGATTTTCATCATTTAGTATGACCATCTGAGAAGGTCTAAAAAACCTTTCAAAATCATAAAATTCTTCTTTACTATCAACAACTTCTAAATCATCACCTATCATCGTTTCATTTATTAAATCGCCTCCAAAAATATAGTTATTTTCTTTTTCTATAGCTTGTATATCCCCTCTTGTAGTCGTTATTATTATTAAACATAAAATTATGTATTTTATTTTTTTCATAAGAATCTCCTTTCTTAAAATAAATTATTATTTATATCTTTTACAATTTTTTCTAAAATACACTAAAAATGTTTATATTATTAAAAATTTATTTTTGAAGATTCTATAAATTATAATTTCATCAAAATAAATGCCTCTCTATTACTAGAAAGGCGCTTTATTTTAATTTTGAAAACTTACTCTTTTCATAGTTACATGTATTATTTTAAATACAACTATACCTACTATTAAATTAATTACTATAGCTGGAAGTACAACTGATGCATATAATATAGTTAAATTCATATTTCCTGGAAGACCTACTAATATTTGTGCTGATGTTAAAAATACAAAACCACTAATCGCAGTACCAATAATCATTAATATATTTGAAACAACTAAATCTTGATTCTTTTGTGACAATTTTTTCATAAAAGGAAGCTTATACATAAACATCATCATTACAAAAATTAAATTCGTTGTAATAAATTTGTCTATAACATTTGGTACTTGACCTCCTGGAAATGAAGTTGTTATGGCTGAAAATATACCAACTACTATTCCACATGCTAAGCAAGTTTTATAACTATCTTTATTTAATATCATAACTGTAAACAACATTATTAAAGTCATATCAGGTTTTACACCAAATATAGCAGGTTCAATCTGGTGTAAAACTAAACCTATTCCTAAAAGGACTGAATTTAAAACTAATTTTTTCGTATTCATTTTCATAATAATACCCTCCAATTTTAATTAAGTTTAAATAAATTAATTCCTCCTTTAACCTATTTGGAGCTTTAGTTCATACCATGATTTTCACCTGCCTTTCTTTTTTAACATTAAAAAAGCTTCGTCCTATATAAATAGGACGAAGCTCATACTCCGCGTTGCCACCTAATTTGTGTACTACAAATACACCTCTTAATATTGGTACTATCATACCTCATTTGCTATAACGTGCAAACCACGGTAAAGTCTACTCTCATAAAGATTTCGATTTACTCCTCAAAGGCCCATTCATCAAACTTCTTCTTGTCGAGATTCCACCATCCTCAACTCTCTATATTGAACCTAAATTTGATTACTCTTCCTTATCAAAGGATTTAATTTATTATTAATAATATAGTATGTTTTAATTTAGTTTTTGTCAACATTTTTTGAAAATTTTTAATATTATATTATTTTAAATGGATTTAAATATATCTCACTTCTTATAGTTTCAATATTTTCAATTGTATCTAAAAATCTTTTCATTACATCTTTAAATATATCTTCTGTATCAAAATGTCCACAATCAATTATTGTCATTCCCATATCAAGGGCATCTTGTGCTTCATGATATTTTACATCTCCAGTTATTATAACATCACAATTTTTTGATTTGGCAAGGGATACCATATCTGATCCTGCTCCAGTTACCACTGCAACTTTTTTAATTTTCGTATTAAGGTCTCCAACTACCCTTATATGATTCATATTTAATTTTAATTTAATTTTTTCACATAAACTTTCTAAATTTAACTGCCCATCAATAGAGGCATATCTTCCAAGGCCTACTGTTTCACCCTTATTTTCTAATTTATAAATATCATAAGCAACTTCTTCATAAGGATGAGCTTTTATCATTTTATCTATTGTTTTTTGTAATAAGTTTTGTGGAACTATAGTTTCTATTTTAACTTCTTCAACTTCTTCTATTTCACCTATGTTTCCTATAAATGGATTTGCATTATCTTCTGGCTTAAATGTTCCTATACCATTTATATTAAAAGTGCAGTTACTATAATTACCTATATATCCAGCACCTGCATCTCCTAGGACCTTTCTAACTTGTAATTCATGGGTTTTTGGAACATATACAGCAACTTTATATAAAGTTTCACTATTAGTTACATCAAGTATTTTTGTATCTTCAAATCCCATAACTTCCATGAAATAATCATTAAGGCCATCAAAAGCTATATCAAAATTTGTATGCATTGAATAAAGTGCAATATCATTTTTTATAAGCTTATGTATAAGTCTTCCTTTTAAATCTTTTGTATTTATTTTGTTCATTTTTCTAAATATAAACGGATGATGAGTTATTATTAAATCAATATTTTTTTGTATAGCTTCTTCTACTACGCTTTCATTTGCTTCTAAAGTAACTAAAACTTTTTTTATTTTATTATCAAAATCCCCAACTAATAATCCCACATTATCCCAATCATAAGCTAAATTAAGAGGATATTTATTTTCTATTTTTTTAATTAAATCATTTAACTTCATATTTTCAACCCCTTGTTAAATTAAGTTTTTTAATTTTTCTATTTTTTCATTTGCTAAATTTCTTTTGAAAATTACAGCCTCTGAATTTTTATCTCCTAACTTCTCAATTATATTATTATATTTTTTTATTTTATTATCAATAAATTCTGCTAATAATTCATCTTTATTTTCTATTAATTTTTGACTTACTTCATAGTTTATTTCATCATCAATGGTAGTATTTTTACCAGTATATCTTGCTTCAATTATTTCATATAATCTAAAGTCTTCTTTTTCTAAACATTCATTTAATATTTCATATCCATTATTTAAAAGATATCTTCTAAGTTCTTCTTGTGCTTGCATTGGCTGAAGTATTAATTTTTCAACACTATGGGCAACTTCTTTATTTGCTTCTAGAAGTTCTCCTATTAAAATTCCTCCCATACCAGCTATTATTACTTCATCTACTTCACCTTTTTTTAATACTTCTATTCCAGAGCCTAATCTTAAATCAACCTTATCTTCTAATTTATTTCTTTTTACTTCACTTCTTGCATTTTCTAATGGACCTTTGTTTATATCTGCTAAAATTGCAAAATTTATTTTCCCTTCATTTAAAAGATACACTGGAATATATCCATGATCCGTACCTATATCAGCTAATCTTTTATTTTCATTTACAAGAGATGCTATTTTTAATAATCTATTAGTTAATTTCACTTTACTTTATCCTTTCAATATAACAAGTTATTTTAATCTTATTTATATGTATTAACATATTTTTAAATTTTATTTCTGTATAATAAAAATTCGCCAAAGTTGGCGAATTTTTAATTTATATATATTAATCTAAGTAATCTCTAAGTTTTTTAGATCTACTTGGATGTCTTAATTTTCTTAAAGCTTTAGCTTCTATTTGTCTAATTCTCTCACGAGTAACATCAAACTCTTTACCAACTTCTTCAAGAGTTCTAGCTCTACCATCTTCAAGACCAAATCTTAATTTTAATACTTTTTGTTCTCTTTCATTTAATGAACCAAGAACTTCTTCTATTTGATCTTTAAGTAGTGAATATGCAGCAGCTTCTGCTGGAGCTAGTGCATCTTCATCTGGTATGAAATCTCCTAAATGAGAATCTTCTTCTTCCCCTATTGGAGTTTCTAGTGATACTGGATCTTGAGCTATTTTCATTATTTCTCTAACTTTTTCTTCAGACATTTCCATCTCTTTAGCTATCTCTTCTGGTTTAGGATCTCTTCCTAATTCTTGTAATAACTGTCTTGAAACTCTTATTAATTTGTTTATTGTCTCAACCATATGAACTGGTATTCTTATAGTTCTAGCTTGATCTGCTATGGCACGAGTTATAGCTTGTCTTATCCACCAAGTTGCATAAGTTGAGAATTTAAATCCTCTAACATAGTCGAATTTTTCTACAGCTTTTATAAGACCTAAGTTACCTTCTTGTATAAGGTCTAAGAATAACATTCCTCTACCTACATATCTTTTTGCTATACTTACAACAAGTCTTAAGTTGGCTTCAACTAATCTTTGTTTAGCTATTTCATCGCCTTCTAACATTCTTTTAGCAAGTTCTACTTCTTCATGAGGTTTAAGTAAAGGAATTTTACCTATTTCCTTTAAGTACATTCTAACTGGATCGTCTATACTTATTCCCTTTGGTAAAGATAAGTCTAGCTTATCCATATCGATGTCATCTTCTTTTTTTAATTTTTCATCCATGTCATCATCGATACTATCCATGTCTAAAGTTAAATCATCATCTGCAGAAAAATCAATTTCAACTTTTTCAGTTTTAGTTTCTAAAATTTCTATCCCTAAATTACCTAAAGTTTCATAAAGATTTTCTACTTTATCTTTATCTAACTCTGTATTTGAAAAGGCTCCCATTATTTCATCTAATGTAAGAGATCCTTGTTTTTTCCCTTTTTCAATAAGATTTTTTGCTGCTAATCTATTTGCTTCTCTACTATTTGCCACACTCAAACCTCCTTTCTTATTTTATAAGCTTTTTAAGCTCTTTTGTATATCTACTATTTCTAAACTAATATTCATAATTTCTAATTCTACCTCTTTCATTCTGTCTTTGTCTAAGCTATTTTGATTTAGGCTTAATTCTAATTTTTTTTGTTTTTTAAGTAATGCTTCTACTTCTTTATGAAATTTATTTCTTTTTACGTTTTTAATTATTTCATCAACGTTCTTAGAATCATAGGTATTTATACTATTTAATGATATATTATCCAAATCATTCAAATATTCTTCAGATATGTTTAAACTTTTGATTTTGTCAATAGTTATTTTGTCCAATTCTTTATTTTTAATTATTAGATTAAAAATTTCCTTGCTTTCATTAATTAAGAAATTATCCTCACTAATTTTTAACAGTGCTAAAACACGAAGTTCTTTATTTTCCATTAATAATTTAATAAAGGTTTCTTCTACGAATTTTTCACCATTTTCAATATTTTTAATCTTTTCTATAGGTTTTTGTTCAGTTTTGAAGAATTTTTTGTAATTATTTTTACTATCATTATAATTTTTTCCAAATACTTCTTCCTTAAGTGCTTCAAGACTTATATCAAATTCTTTGCTTACATATTTTATATAAAAGTCTTTTTCCACAGGAGATGATAAAGTCTTAATTATTGATGCAGCTTCTTTAGCAAATTTTATTAAGTGTTCATCTTTATTAAAATCAAATTTTCGCTTTAATATATTAATTTGAAATATAATATGAGAAACTGAATCTTCTATAGCTTTTAAGAAGCCTTCTTTTTTGTATTTTTTTATAAAATCATCTGGATCTTTACAATCTTTTAAATTTAAAATCTTTACATTTATATTTTGATGTCTTAATATTTCAATAGCTCTAAGAGTTGCTTTAATTCCTGCTTCATCTGAATCATAGGAAATCACTGCAGTAGATGCATATCTTTTAATTAATTTGCCTTGTTCATTTGTTAAGGCCGTTCCCAAAGTAGCTACTACATTTTCAATTCCATATTCAACTAAAGATATTAAGTCCATATATCCTTCAACTAATATTAAAGTATCATTTTTTATGCTTTTTTTAGCATAATTTAATCCATATAAATTATATCTTTTATTAAAAAGTATTGTATCTGGAGAATTTAGATATTTGGGCATGGAATCATCAAGAACCCTTCCACCAAATCCTATAACATTTCCTCTATAATCAAATATTGGAAACATTACTCTATTTCTAAATTTATCATAATATTTATCACCATTTTCTTTATGCGTAACTAGTCCACTTTTAACTAAATCTTTTTTTTCATAACCAATTGATAATAAATAATCCATCAAACTATTCCAAGAATATAAGGAATATCCTAGTCCAAATCTTTTTATAATTTTATCGCTAAGTCCTCTTTTTCTTAAATAATCATATCCTGCATTTTTAGAATTTATCAAATTACTAAAATAAAATCTTGCAGCTTTGAGATGTATATCTTGCATTAACTTAATCTCTTCCATCTTTTTTTTATCTGCTTCACTTAAATTAGTATTAAATTCTATTCCATTTTTTTGTGCTAATAATTTTACAGCTTCCATGAAATCTAGATTTTCTATTTTCATAATAAAATTTATTACATCTCCACCTTCTCCACAACCAAAACACTTATAAATTTGTTTATTTTGGTTTACATGAAAAGATCCTGTCTTTTCACTATGAAAAGGGCATAGTCCACTGTAGCTACTGCCTGAATTTTTTAAGCTTATGTACTGTGATATTACATTTACAATATCACTTCTACTTTTAACTTCATCTATTAAATCTCTCATATTATTCATATTATCACCCTTTGGTGTATTATTCGTAACATTACCATTTTACATTATATTTATTATTTGTCAAATACTATTATACATAATTCGACTTTTTTTGTTAATTCCCTTCTTTTTTATCTTACTTTTTTAAATTTTTTTCTTAATCACTTCTTTTCATCATATATATTATCTTTCTATATTTGTCGAAAACAATTATA